>CBHEUU010000344.1:0-5694 GCA_965990355.1 uncultured Chitinophagaceae bacterium | reverse complement strand
GCTGGCCGTAATTTCATTGCTCACACAAACATGGACAATCCCTCCTTCGATTTTGACTTTTCTTTGCTCCAACCTCAGAAAGGTAAAGCTGACCATTATGAAGCTTCACTGAAACTAAAAGCCAAGCAGATATTTTCAAGGATCGAAGAGTTGAAGAAAAAGAATCAGGCGCATTTTTCTTATTCTCTTTTTGAAAAATATCCTGACAAGCTGGAAGAAGACAAAGTGGAGCTGGGTAAACTTGCGGCTAAAGGTTATAAAATATACAATGCTAAAGAAGCCCGTCAGCATCTTGAATCTCCCCGCAGCGTGATTGATCTTCATATTGAAAAACTGAGCAATGATTGGGAGCATCTCAGCAATTACGAGATACTGGGCATACAGCTAAAAACTTTTGAGAAGTACTATGATCTTGCTCTTGCGCATCATCAGCCTTCACTGATCGTGATCCACGGTGTGGGTAAAGGCAAGCTCCGTGATGAGCTTCATGATATTCTCCGTCTTAAGCGCGAGGTAAAATCTTTCGTGAACCAGTATGATCCGAGGTTTGGATATGGAGCAACGGAGATCTTCTTCCAATACTGAGCGTTAACTTAAAAAATGCTGCCGGCCTGTAAGCCGGATTCTGTTCCCGCCTCACGGCGGACGGTTATCATTTATCTGTCCTGCCGGTTGCCCGGCGGATCAATCTGCCTACCCTCCATCGGGGTCCCGGATCGAGTCCGGGATGACATCAGGCGAGCCGCCTTCAGCCGATGGTTTATGTGGCATTTCAGCATGCAAGGTTTACCCGCTATGCCTGTTACCAGGAATAGCCGTGAGCTCTTACCTCACGTTTTCACCTTTACCCCGGACCTTGATCCGGGGCCGTAATTTTCTGTGGCACTTTCTGTTATCCCAAAGGATACCCGGCTCTTCACCGGTGCATTGCCCTGCGCTGTCCGGACTTTCCTCCCCGCGAACGGAGCGATAACCTGGCCGGTAGCAAAATTTTAAGTCTGCAAAGATACTGATTTAAGCCGGGAGTTGGCTTTCGGAACATTTCATGTGGCAAGCTTCTTGTTACTGATCGTATCATTATTCATTAATAAATCAGATTATGAGCACAGTAAATTTCGGACAGGAATTTATAAAAGAGCTGGAAGCTGAAGCTCCCGCCACAAGAAAATGTCTTGAAAGAATTCCTCAAAGCCTGTATGAATATAAGCCCCATGAGAAATCGATGAAGCTTGGATATCTTGCACTGCTTGTGGCAGAAATACCTAAATGGATTAGGGATACTGTAGAAATATCAGTGATAGATCTGGCTACCTATGACCATTTCCAACTTAAAGACACAGCAGCACTGCTTGCACACTTTGAAGATAATATGGCCGGTGCCAAAAGAGCTTTGCAAAAAGTAACAAATGAAGAGCTGGAGGAATTATTTTACCTGAAAAGCAAGGGGCAGACACTTCTTAGCTCATCAAAAAAAGAAAGCATAGGATCTTCAATCAACCACATGGTTCATCACCGCGGGCAATTAACCGTATACATGCGGCTAAATAATATAGCCGTGCCATCTATTTATGGGCCCTCCGCAGATGAAAAAGGTTTTTAGCTCAGAACAGACTCGCTCCAATTATTGCTCCTGCTTCCATCAGCCAGGCTATGCCCAGGTGTACCATCAATCCTCCATAAATGGAACGGGTGTGATAAGATACAATACCAAGAAGAAGCCCACCAAAATAAGAACTGATACATTCTCCCAATGGCTTACCGAAATGAATGCTGCAATAAAAACAGGCCATGGGAATGATCGCTTCTTTACCTACCCACCGGGAGAAGCCGATCACGAGGAAGCCGCGGAAAAAAAGTTCGATGGAAAAGAAATCACTGCCATAAGATAACTCATACAATAATTTATAAAACCAGCTGGGTTGCGCATCAGCGGGCAGGGGAAGAATGTTTTTCAATTTGGGATAAGTAGCCAGGAAATCCGGTTGCGTGGAAGCTGCTGCAATCAGGGGGACCATAAACAGCAACATGATCCAGTAAGGTTTCCATTGCAGGTTTTTTGCATTAAGACCATAATGATCTTTATCACGGTGAAACATCCGCCAGCAGATTGCCAGCGCAGCAAACATGAACACAGCCCGCACAGGCCAGTAAAGGATTTCATTCCAGTAAAGGTTCCAGTCATAATCCGCCGTTATTTTCACGATACTGTTGGTGCCTGCTTTCAATGCAAATAAAAAAGGCGCGATCAGCAGGCATGCTAAGAATGGCCAACTGATCCTTAAATTTTTCCGGAAATAAACGATAGCGTAGGGTAGACCAAAAGTGATAAGGAATAAAAAGAACCGGCCGGTAAATTCCGGGAAAGGGTAGAGCGCCTCGTGCACGAGCTGATCTTCCAGTCCTGTGCCATAATTCAACCATACCATGCCGGCGATAAACAACGTTGATATGATCAGGATAACCTTATCTACCTCCCTGCTGAAGTCCCTGAGATACCCGACAATTTTTTTCATACCCGGATTACTGCTTAATAATTCAACAAACATAACAACTATAAAAACATCCTCCCGATCTTTAACTCTTTAATCCTTTTCTTATTTACCCTTAGTTTTGTTTGCAAATACGTTTCATGAGGTTAAGCCATTTTTTTGTCCCCCTGCTCTGTGTTACGCTGTTTTTAGCCTGTAAGCCTTCTGCTAAATTGTCAAAACCGCCTGCGATTGGTGAACTCAGATATATTAACCAATATATACTTCCCAATGCTTTTTCATTCCAGGGAACTGTTACGGGAGGGCTTTCCGGTATTGACTATGATAAGCAACGTGATCAATATTACCTGATCTGTGATGATCCATCTGCTTTCAGCCCGGCAAGATTTTATACACTTAAGATCCCGGTCAGCGAAAAAGGAATAGACAGTGTGGTGCTCACAGGAGTGGCAACCATACTGAATCCTTCGGGGAATCCTTATCCAGATATCAGGAAAGACAGAATACATTCCGCCGATCTTGAAGCCATGCGGTATGATCCTACCCGGGATGAATTGATCAGGACCAGTGAAGGCCAGCGTGTGATCAACGCAGATACCATGCAGCTGGAAGACCCCGATATCGTGATCATGGACAGGACAGGCAAATACAAAGACAGTTTTCATCTTCCTTCAATACTGCATATACAGGCGGAAGAAAAAGGCCCGAGGCATAACAGTGTGCTGGAAGGTGTGGCTTATGATGAAAGCTACCGCCATGTATTTGTAAGTGTGGAAGACGCGCTTTACCAGGATGGTCCCAAGGCCGGTACCGGCGATTCTACGGCCTGGGTGCGCATCCTGAAGTTTGACCGTAAAACAAAAAAAGAAGTGGCGGAATATGCTTATCAATTAGACCCGGTGCCATATCCTGCCAATCCGCCCGGTGCTTTTAAGATCAATGGTGTGTCGGATATCCTTTATATTGGAGCAAACCGGTTGCTGGTCATTGAAAGAGCCTGGTCTACCGGCAGGGTGCCTTCCAATATCCGGGTATACCTGGCTGATCTCAACCAGGCAGACAATGTAGCTGGTGTTGCTTCACTTCAAGCTACTCCTCCCAATAAGCCTGTTTCCAAGAAACTCCTGATCAATATGGATGATCTTGGCATTCCCATCTTCAATGTAGAAGGTGTTACATTCGGTCCCAGGCTTCCCAACGGGCATGCTTCATTGATCTTTGTAGTGGATGATAACTTTTCTAAAAACGAGAAAAGCCAGTTCCTGCTTTTTGAGATTAAATAACCGGTGATCAGCGAACTTGCGGTTACCTGTTCTTTTCTTTATCTTTCCCCTACATTCAGAATCTATGAGAATCATACCCTTTGCCATATCCGCAATTGTTACCATTGGGCTCGTGATAGTCCTCAGCATGAAATGGGGGCCTGCACCGCCTTTCGGAAAATTCCTCAGCCCGCAGCAGGGATTCTGGCAAAATGCAGAGTCTGTTGATAAAGACTTTTCCGCAGACCTGAAATTCCCTGAACTCAAAGGCAAAGCCAATGTATATTTTGATGAAAAGCTGGTGCCGCACGTATTTACCGAAAATGATGATGATGCTTATTTTATCCAGGGATACCTGCACGCAAAATTCAGGTTATGGCAAATGGAATTTCAAACCCTGGCTACTGCCGGAAGGATCAGCGAAGTGATAGGGGACAGGGCGCTTAATTACGATAAAGAACAACGGCGTATGGGGATGACCTTTGCTGCGGAAAATATGGTGAAAGCCATGGATGCTAATCCACAAACCCGCGCAGCGGTCAGCAGTTATACTGCTGGAATAAATGCCTGGATCAGTCATCTTACAGAAAGTGAATTGCCCCTTGAATACAAACTGCTTGATTATAAACCGGAGAAATGGAGTAGTTTAAAAACAGCCTTATTCGTAAAGCAATTGACCAAAACCTTGGCAGGTTATGGATATGCAAACGATTTTCAATATACCAGCCTGTTGTCTGTTTTTACCGACGATGAAATAAAAATATTATTCCCTTATGCACCTGATTCGCTGAGCCCGGTCATTCCCAAAGGAACTTTATATAATGAACCTACTTCATTTGCCATAAAACCGGCAGGTTCGGATTCTGCTTATCTCAAGAAAACGGATACGCTGAAGATCTTACAAACGGATAAACCTGTTCCCGGTATCGGCAGCAACAACTGGGCAGTGAGCGGCAGTAAAACAAAAAGCGGTGCGCCCATTCTGTGTAATGACCCACACCTGGACCTTAATTTTCCTTCTATCTGGTTTGAATTGCAGATGCACACACCTTCTTTTAATGTCTACGGTGTTTCTTTCCCGGGCATTCCCGGTGTGGTAATAGGATTTAACGACAGTATTGCATTCGGGATGACCAATGGTGGTATTGATGTAATGGATTTTTATAAGGTCCGTTTTAAAGACGATACAAAAAACCAATACTGGTTTGATGGCCAGTGGAAAGACACACGTATTAAGATCGAGGAAATAAAAGTGAAAGGAGGAGCGACAGTGCTTGATACGGTTGCTTACACGCATTTTGGCCCGGTGATGTACGATAAAAGTTTTACCAATGTTTCCTCCGGCGGGGATGCTGTTGCCATCCGCTGGAAAGCGCATGATGAATCGAATGAATTGCTGATGTGGTGGTATCTCGACAGGGCGCATAATTATGAAGAGTATACGGAAGCCATTAAATATCTTGAATGCCCCATACAGAACGTAATATTTGCCAGCAAAAAAGGGGATATCGCTTTATGGCAACAAGGCAAAGTGCCTTTGCGCTGGAGCAGGCAGGGTACCTACCTGATGCCGGGGGAAAATGACAGTTATGCCTGGCAGGGTTATATACCTCAGCAGGAAAGCCCGCATACATTGAACCCTGAACGCGGTTTTGTAAGCAGCGCCAACCAACGCGCTACAGATGATTCCTATCCTTATTATGAACCAGGCGATTTTGCAGTGTACCGTGGATGGCGTATCAACCAGCAATTGTCAGGACTGCAGCAGATCACACCGGAAGACATGATGAAGCTGCAGAATGATAATCATAACAGCATGGCTGAAATGTTCAGGCCTTCTTTGCTGAAATATACTGACCGTTCCAAACTAAGTGCTGAAGAACAAAAGCTATTGGACATTTTCAGTTCCTGCTAGTGCATCCAAAGTTCCGATTCGAATCAAG
>CBHEUU010000343.1:0-5701 GCA_965990355.1 uncultured Chitinophagaceae bacterium | reverse complement strand
TAATACTTTCAGTATAATAATTCAATACATTTGCGCTTTTACATAAGATATAAACCATGTACGATATCTGTTGTATAGGACCTATTACCCTTGATAAGATTGTTACTCCGGGCCGTGTGGTGGAAATGGCAGGGGGCACGGCTTTTTATTTTTCCAATGCCTTCCGGAATATGGACCTGCAATATGTGCTGGTTACGACCATTGCTGAATCTGAAATGCGTTTTGCCGATGATCTTTCTGCCAGTGGAATTGAGGTGAAAGCTTTTCCCAGCCGGCATACGGTTTTCTTTGAAAATATTTACCGCGCTGATATGGACCACCGGGTGCAGAAAGTATGGCAGCAGTCAGACGCTTTTACAGTTGACCAGTTCAGTGATGTGAATGCAGCTATTTATCATCTTGGCCCGATGTTGCCAGATGATATTCCAGCTGAACTTATCCGTCATTTATCAGGCAGGGGAATTGTGTCGCTGGATGTGCAGGGCCTGCTCCGCGAAGCACGCAATAATGATGTGCATGCTATCGATTGGCCAATGAAAAAGGAATTGCTTCCCTGTATCAATATATTAAAAGCAAATGAAGATGAAATGTTTGCTTTAACCGGTGAAAGGGATATCCATCAGGGAGCTGCACTGCTGGCTGATTGGGGAGTGAAGGAAGTGATCATCACAATGGGAAGTAAAGGATCGCTTATTTATTATGAGCAGGTTTATTATGATATACCTGCTTATATCGTTGGGCCAGCGGTGGATGCAACCGGCTGTGGTGATACTTATATGGCCGGTTATTTATACCAGCGCGTAAAAGGTGCATCGCCACAGATGGCTGGTCAATTTGCTTCCGCAATGGCAGGCCTGAAGATTTGTGCTTCTGGTCCTTTCTCTGGATCAAAAGAAGATATTATGGAATTATTGGAGGGAAAACTTATATAGTAGTATCCCGCAATAATTCTTTGTGTGCTTTGTTGTCTTTGTGGGATATTTTTCACCCACAAAGACAACAAAGCACACAAAGAATTAAAAAATCAGTGGGAACTAAAACAATAATAATCTTTCTTTACCGCCCACCTTGCCGCCAAAATTGCGGATATTATAAGTAAATGTCAGCAGGAAGTAACGCTTCAGGATAATCGATTCCGTATCCTGCACATAGTTTTCCCTTACTACACGCGATACACTGATGTTCTGGTTGAGCAGATCATAAACAGATAGTTTGAGTTGTCCTTTATCCTGTTTCAGGAACAGGAAATTAACAGCAGCATTCCACCGGTAGGATGTTTTCTGGATACCTTCAGCCACTTGTGGATTGTAGTTATAATCGAGTGAACTTTCCCATACAAGGCGCCTGGGCATGCGCACAACAAACTCTGAACTGGTTGAATGACGCCATACTTTCAAAGCAGGATACACATTGCTTTCATAAGTGCTTTTATTGTAATTGGGAGAATACCGTTGGGTGAATTCGATCTTATCATTCCAGTTGAATGAAGCGTTCACGCTTGGGGATAGTAACAGGTTACGGGATGTGCTCCGGTTTTGATTCACAATTAACAGGCTCTGTGAATAAGTGCCCCAGAGGTTTGCACCCGCAGAGAATTTCCATTCCTTTCCAAACTTATACTGTTTGCGTATATTCATGCTCGCATAAGCACTCCATATGCCATCTGAATTGATCGGCCTTGTAACCTGCACTCCATCTTCATCAACCGTTCTTTCCCTGATCACACCATCATTACTGATACTGAGATTGGTATTGAAGCTGTAATTCAAGCTCCTTTTCAAATCAAAGAAATAGGAGTTGATGGATATGCTGTGCGAAACAGTTGGCTTAAGGGAAGGATTACCCAATTGCAGGTACAGAGGATTGGTGTTATTGATCACAGGCTGCAGGTCAGTTACATTCGGTTCAGTTACATTTATATTGTAATTAAGGTTCCATTTATCCCAGGCAATCGCCAGGGCAGGCAACAGGTAATTGAAGTTTTGTTTGATTGACGGATCTTTCCTGAACCGGTTATCAATGCCCAGATTTTTCAGGGTCAGCGCTGGTGTGATAGAGAATTTTTTGTACTTGTAGCGGATACCTGCATACGTGTTATTCCTCCAGCCAACACGTTTCAATCCATTGGTGAGATCAGGGTCAGGTGCGGTGTATTCGCCGGTAGCCGGATCAAACTCATAAGTGTCTATATAATCTTTGTTGCTGAAGTATTCAACCGTTTGTGTTACCCGCAGGCTCCAGGCTTTGGAGAGCGGTTCATTATAGTTAAAAAAGAATCTTGTATTCAGCGTGTTTTGGTCCTGGTTCCGCAATTGATGCAAAGTGGTAGTGGAAGGTATTTTATAAAAAATATTTTCCGCATCATTGTATTGATCGCCATCATTTGAATTGAGCCTGAAATTCAGGTTGACAAATAAAGTACGGCCGGCTTTTTTGAATTGACGGTTATACAGCAGATCGTGGGAAGTGGAGAAACCATCGGTCGACTTTAATTGCTCGTTCCTGCTTTCGTTTAATTTGGGCTCATAATTACTGAAAGACGCAGATTGCATCAGGTAATTGTTATCCGATTTGGTTAAAGTAAATGAAGGGCGGTATTCAAGCGTGGATAAGGAATCCAGTTTCACTTTCAGGTAAGCAGACAGGCGATGTGAATTATCTGTCGTCTCTCCGTTGTTTCTACTTCTTGTGGTGAGTGTGGTATCATTAAAGAATTGCTCCGTATTAACAGTTTGACCTACGGTGGTTTTACTCTGGCCAAAGAAATATTGCATACTGAGTGTTGTCTTTTTTCCCAGCAGTGTATTGGCATTTATACCGGCGCCGGTTGAACGCTGTATGCCGTTTTGCGTCAGGCCACCAAACGAAATATCATTGAGAGCAAACCCCCCATCGTTGGACACCATCATCATACTAATGTTATTGCGGCCGAACCCACCGATGTTCATCACATCCTGTACGCTAAAGCCGGAACGGTTGAGATTGTTGCTATAGCCCAGCAGGCTCACCTGCAATGTATCCCTGAACATGTTGACGATGCCGCCGCCTTCATAACGGTCTTCCGTGCCTGCACCTGCATATAATTTTCCAAACCATCCTTGTTTAATACTTTTCTTCAATTTCAGGTTAATAACCTGTCCCGCTTCACCAGGAGTAAGATCGGGATTACGTTGCAGCTCTTCTTTATCATCCGTTACCTGCACTTTATCAATCAGGTTAGCCGGCAGATTCTTGGAAGCTATTTTGGGATCACTGCCAAAGAATTCTTTTCCTTCTACGAGCATCTTGTTCACTTTGCGGCCATTCACTGTAATATTTCCTTCTTTATCTACATCGACGCCGGGGAATTTCTTAAGAAGGTCTTCTACCAGTGCTGTAGGCAATGTATTAATTGACGAGGCATTGAATTCAATAGTGTCTTTGCGAACAACTACCGGAGTTCATTCTGCAATCAGCAACACTTCTTCCATTTCTTTTACATCTATCTCCATTTTAGTAGAGCCGAGATCGAGCAGGGGCGACTGTTCTGTTAAAGTGAATTCTTTTCGCAAAACAGCAAATCCTGTTGCGGTGATCACTGCCCGCAGTTCGGTTTGCAGCGGTAATGAAGGCACTTTGAATTTTCCCTGTTCATCACTGAGGCGGTAAGTGATAATGGATGTGTCTTTTCCATTAAAAACGGTAATGGTGGCATACACCACAGGCTTTTTTCCAGAGCTATCCATCAAGGTACCGGAAAGCTGCCCTTTGGATTGGCTAAAGGCATTAACCGAGAAGATAACACTGATCAAAAGGAGAATAAGCAATTTAGTTTTTATCATAGCTATACTTTATAAGAAAATAAAAGTAAAAGAATTTTCATTATAACTAATTTTTTAGTTTAAAAAGTTTTACTTTTAGAATGTTAATTTTCAAAACATTTATCCGGCCTGTGGTTTTAACTATGGGAGGGAGGATGTTTGCAAAAGAATACCCAACCCGGAATCGTTCCGGGTTGGGTATTATAATATGAACAGTTATGCAGGAAGCTTATCCTATTTTCCTGGCGGTGTTGATCACATTCACTCCATTAAAGCGTGAAGTGGAAGAACCGTGGGATACAGCGCTCACTTGTGAAGGCTGCCCCTTTCCATCGAAGAAAGTACCGAACAGACGATAATCACTTTCATCAGCCATATCAGTGAGTGAGTTCCAGAACTCTTGTGTGTTTGACTGGTAAGCTACATCTTTAAGCATGCCGGCGATCTGGCCATTTTTTATTTCATAAAATAATTGTCCGCCAAACTGAAAATTATATCGCTGCTGATCTATGGAATAAGAACCGCGGCCCACGATATAAATACCTTTCTCCACGTTCTTAATGATATCGGCAACAGAGCGTGTTTGCTTATTCGGCATCAATGAAATATTAGGCATGCGCTGGAATTGTACATTATCCCAGCTATCGGCATAGCAACATCCCTGTGAGCCAGGCAATCCGAGAATATGCGCCTGATCGCGGATAGTTTGGTAGTTGACCAGTATGCCTTCTTTGATAATATCCCAGCTTCCGCTTTTCACACCTTCATCATCATAGCCAACAGCACCGAGTGAACCAGGTTGCAAACGGTCTGCCTGCACATTCACGAGCTTGCTGCCATAGTTGAACTTACCGGATTTCCATTTATCCAATGTAAGAAAACTGGTGCCGGCATAATTGGCTTCATATCCCAATACACGATCGAGTTCGGTCGGGTGACCAGTTGATTCATGAATGGTAAGGCCAAGATGCGTTGGATCAAGTACCAGGTCATATTTTCCGGGCTCAACAGATTTGGCAGTGATCTTTTCCCCAACATGCCCGGCTGCTGCGATAACATCTTCCAGCATATCATAGCGGCCTTTGTATAAGGTAAGCGGCCCGTTATTCTTCAATTTATTTTCAGCCCCTGCATACAGGTATTCATAACCCATGCCAACAGGAGAGCCCAGTCCATCGCGGGTTTCAAACTTACCGGTAGCCTTATCGATTTTGGTTACAGTGAATGTTGGCCAGAGACGGTGTATGTCCTGATCGATATAAGAACCATCGCTGCTGGCAAAGAACTTTTGTTCATTGATCATGAAAATAGTGGCATTCACAAAATTGGCGCCTCCTTTCAATGCAGCGTCATTCACGCTAAGCAGCAGATCTACTTTTTCTTTTACCGGGATCTCAAAAGCATTTTTTTCGATCGGCGTTTTCCAACTGATCTCGCCATATCCTTTTTGCGGAGCAAGCTGTACAGGTTCCGTCAGCAGTTTTGCATTGCCTTTTGCGATGGCCACAGCCAGCTCTGCTGTTTTGGCAATGCTGGCATTGTCCATTTTTTCAGAAGCAGCAAATCCCCAGCTTCCATTCGCTATCACACGAATGCCGATGCCATAAGATTCTGTGTTGGCAACGCCCTGCACACGGTTATCGCGTGTTACGACAGATTGATTCAGATACCTGCCAATGCGAACATCAGTATAGCTAGCTCCTTTTGCTTTTGCTGCATTCAGGGCGATGTCTGCCAATCTCTTTTTTTGAGAGGCGTCCATGAACTCTTCCAGCAATCTTTGCTCAGGAACTGAAAAGCCTGTAAGAAAAGCTGCGGTAGTACCCATGCCGGCAAGGCTGATAAAGTCTCTTCTTTTCACAACAATTTTTTTAAGGTGATGGTTAACCGATCAGCAGACG
>CBHEUU010000342.1:0-5702 GCA_965990355.1 uncultured Chitinophagaceae bacterium | reverse complement strand
CCTGATGTAAGTCAGGAGTTCGCATCCTGCTGTCACCCCGGACCTGGTATAGTACATTTACAAGTTTAAAGAATATAAGATCCGGGGTCTCCTCGATATTGAGGGGGACCCCGGATCTTAGCCCGCTACTGTAGCAGGTTTACTAAACCTGGTCCGGGGTGACAACTGAAAGTGAACTTCCAATTACAAACTCCCGACTATATTAACTTCTCTTTCCAGTTCAACACCGAATTTCTCCTCTACACTTCTTACGACCTTTTCACTCAGATCATAGATCTCTTTTCCAGTCGCATTTCCATAATTGACCAATACCAGTGCCTGCTTTGCATGCACGCCCGCATCTCCTTCCCTGTACCCCTTCCATCCGCATTGTTCAATGAGCCAGCCAGCAGCCAGTTTCACTGAACCATCATTGTTTTTATAGCCGACAATAGCAGGAAACTGCTGTTGCAGTCCGGCAAACTTTTCGTTGGACACAGAAGGGTTTTTAAAGAAACTCCCTGCATTACCGATCTGTGCAGGATCAGGAAGTTTGGAAGAACGGATACGGATCACAGCATCAGAAACCGCGCGGATACTTAATTCCTTTACATCCATTTTAGCCAGCTCTTCGTTAATGGCTCCATAGCTTGTATTAAAGACAGGGTGTTTGCGCAGGCGATAAGTAACATCCGTGATCACAAACTGGCCCTTATATTTCCGTTTGAATACGCTTTCCCGGTAGCCGAATTCACAATCAGCCAGGTTGAAGCTGTGCAGGTAATGTTCGTTAATATGATAAGCCGTGAGGCTATGGAATACATCTTTTATCTCCACTCCATAAGCACCGATATTCTGCATAGGCGACGCTCCAACACAGCCAGGGATCAGCGAAAGATTTTCTACCCCCGCCCAGTTGTTAGCAATGCAATGCAACACGAACGCATGCCAGTTCTCCCCTGCCCCGGCCCTGATATAAACATGTTTCTCATCTTCGCTTATCTTTTCTATTCCCATTAGCTCATTCTTCAGTACGAGTCCTTCCACATTCCGTGTAAGCAGAATATTGCTGCCACCACCCAATATCAAAGAAGGCTTGCCGGCTGACAGGCTGATCAGTTCAGCCAGCTCATCCACATTCTGGAAGGCAGCAAACCGGGCAGCCCTGGCATCTATACCAAATGTGTTATATTTTCTTAAAGGGAAATTTTCCTGAACTTGCATATATTCAGCAATTATACTGCAAAAAATATGAGTGGAAAAACTGCGGCCATCCTTGGTGCCACCGGCATGATCGGGCAGGACCTTCTTGAACTGCTGCTTGAGGATCCTTATTTTGAAAGGGTCCGCATATTAGTGAGAAGGCCATATGCCAGTCATCACCCCAAGCTGGAAGTAAAGCTGGTTGATTTTAAAGATGCGGAATCTTTCAAACTGGCATTGGAAGGAGTGGATATCATCTTTTCCTGCATTGGCACCACACAAAAAAATGTAAAGGGAGATGAAGCCCTGTATCGTGAGATTGATTTTGATATTCCCGTGAATGCAGCCAGGTTTGGTAAAGAAGCAGGAACGGAAAAGTTCATTATTGTTTCTGCCATTGGGGCCGACAGTCATAGCCGTAATTTTTATTTACGGTTGAAAGGAGAAGTAGAAAAAGCAGTGATCGCTCAGGACCTGGCAGCTGTCCATATCATGCAGCCATCGCAGTTGCTGGGCAAGCGAAAAGAAAAACGGGTGGCCGAAAGAATAATCATGCCTGTTATGAAAGGCTTGTCTGTGTTTTTAAGAGGTTCTTTGAAAAAGTTCAAGGCTATTAAAGGAGTGGACGTAGCAAAAGCAATGGTCACTGTTTCTAAATCAAATAAAGAAGGAACTTTCCGGTATACTTTTGAAGATATTATGAACGAAGTGGCAGGTTAAAAATGCGAGATACAGGTCGCTCGATAAGTAGGGTCTTTTCAATTGTCACCCCGGACCTGATTTAGTTCACTTTCTACAATAGTTCATTAAGATCCGGGGTCTCCCAAATCTGCAGTATTTTTTTTGCAATAAGACTTGTTGATTTGAAACGAGTGCAGCGCTGAGAGACCCCGGATCTTATATTCTTTTAATTAGCACGCTTCCTGAACCAGGTCCGGGGTGACAATTGAAAAGACCCTACTTATCGAGCGACCCGTATCCTGTATCTCATATCCCAGATCCCGCATCCTGCATCCCCTCTCAATTATCTACATCCGGCACTACAATCACACTTCTATACCGCTTATCCTGGTGCATCAAAGCCACCTGCTCCAGCACATCCCTTTTGCAGTTCAGGATCGTTTGATTATCCTTTGGCAGCTTGATCAATAACTCCATCAGGTATTGGTTGCGCACACGGGCTACAACAGGTTCTGCAGGACCAACAAGATAATCACCATACCTGTTTTTTAATGAATTGGCAAACTGATGAGCAGCGGCTTCCAGCACACCTTTTATTTTATGACGGAACGTTAATTGAATGATGCGGGAGAAAGGCGGATAAAAGAAATGTTTGCGCTTGGCCAGTTCATCGGCAAACATCTTTTTATAGTCATGCTGCTTTACATACAATAAAACCGGATGTTGCGGTTGTGATGTTTGGATCAGCACATTGCTGGTGGATTGCTTTCTTCCTGCGCGGCCACTCACCTGCTCCATTAATTGAAAAGCCCTTTCATTCACCCTGAAATCGGCAAAATGCAATAAGCCGTCAGCATCCAGTATACCTACAAGGTCTACGTTTTCAAAGTCGAGTCCCTTTACTACCATCTGCGTTCCTACAAGTATATCAATGCGGCGTTGTTCAAACTGCTGGATCAACACGTCATGGGCATTTTTGCCGCGTACTGTGTCAATATCCATGCGCGCGATCCTGTAATTGGGAAATGTTTCCTGCAGGATCTCTTCAATTTTTTCCGTTCCGAAATTTCTTTGTACAAACTGGTGATTGCCGCAGGCAGCGCAGGTATGTAAAGGCGGATAATTGGTACCGCAATAATGGCAAACCAGTTTATTGGATAGTTTGTGGAATGTGAGCGATACATCGCAGTATTTACACTGCGGTATCCATCCGCAAACCTGGCAAACCTGGTAAGGAGTATAACCACGGCGATTCTGAAAGAGAATTATCTGTTGCTGCCGGTCGAGCACCTGCTGCATGGCTGCAACAAGCTGGGGCGACAACATGATCTTGGAATTGTCTTTTTGCCGGATGGTTTTGGTGTCGATGATCTGGATTGGGGGCAACTCCACTTCACCAAAGCGTTGCATCAATTCTGCCAAACCATATTTGCCTTTAACGGCATTATAATAAGTTTCCAAAGAAGGAGTAGCACTGCCCAGCAATACTCTGGCACTGGCTTTATCGGGACCATGATGAAATAAAGAAGCAAGGTATACAGCCGAGTCGCGGCCATTGTAACGCGGAGCAGGGTCCTGCTGCTTGTAAGATGTATCATGCTCTTCATCACAGATCACCAATCCCAGTTCAGAATACGGAAGAAAAATAGAAGAGCGTGCGCCAAGCACCACTTTCATCTCCCCGCTTTTTATTTTATTCCAAATCTCCACTCTTTCATTCTGGGAAAATTTGGAATGATAAATACCGATATAGCCACCAAAATGTTTTTGCAAACGCCGTATGATCTGCGAAGTGAGCGCTATCTCCGGCAGCATATACAATACCTGTTTTCCTTTCCGGATATATTCTTCGATCAGTTTGATATAGATCTGTGTTTTACCGCTGGAAGTAATACCATGTAAAAGGCAAACCGGTTTGCTTTGAAAAGATTCTTTTACGGTTGATAAAGCCGTTTCCTGTGCTGCCGTTAATTCAAAATCTATCCTGATATCTTTCGCCAGAAATGGAAGGCGGTCAACCACTCTTTTTTCCAGCCATAATATTTTTTTATCTACCAGTCCTTTCAGCTGCGCATCAGATGCGCCTGATTTTTTCAGTAGCTCTGGTTTGGTTACTTCACCGCTGGTTTTTATTAAATGCAGGTAGCCGAGCAGCAGTTCCATTTGCTTTTCGGCTCTTTGCAGGCGGCGGTCTTCATTCAGCAGTTTTGCCAGTTCCTCTTCATTATCATATTGCGGGTTGAGCACCACATAGGTTTCTTTCCGGGCTGTATATGCCTGCTTCAACGCTTCCCAAACAAAGCAAACTTTTTTCTGGATCAGGCGGTTGATCACCGGATATACATGCGATGATTCCAGCAGTTGCTGCACTTCCGGCAATTTCAGTTCTTTTTTTATCAGCAGCGCTTCACCAACGATGAATTCGTCAGAATCCAAAGCGGAGAAATCGTCGCCGTATTCTTCATTGTATACCAGGATGGTTTCGCTGGAAAGTTTGAAATGGGCTGGTAAAGCTGCGGCCATCACTTCACCTTCGCTGCACATATAATAGGATGCGATCCATTCCCATAATTGCAGTTGCTGTTCATATACGACAGGTTCCGCATCCAGCACATTCAGTATTTCTTTGGGATCGCCCCAGTCAGGTTTTTCCTGGTGCAGGCGTTTTACCACGCCGGCGTATTTTTTATTCTTACCCAGGTTTACTTCCACCCTGGAGCCGGGTTTCACTTTCTCTTCCAAATGCGGGGGCACAGACCAGGTGAAGGTCCGTGGCAGGGCAAGGGGAATGATGATATCTGCGTAATAAGATATCCCTGCGGGTTTAATATGTTCCAGGCTGAATTGTTCTTCCATTATGCTTGCTGAAGCAAACAGCAAATTTAGTTATTCTTGGGGGTTATCCAGGCAGCTTTATACTCGATAAGTTTCCGTTCCATCAACGTATAAACCTGTTGTTTTAACGCCGGCAAATCGGCCATTACCAATCCTTTTACCGGCACCTCTTCCATATAAAGGATCCGGCTGCGGCCGGGCGTCATTGTTAATAATCCTGTGTAAGGCATCCGGCTGTAAGTGTCCAGGAAAAGCACAGGCCTTATCGGTGTCTGCATCTCAATCGCCAGCCGGAAAGCACCGTCATAGAAGTCTTTTAACGGTTGGTGAGTGGTGTTAAACGTTCCTTCCGGGAACACGAGAACTGAGATCCCTTTGGAAAGAATGGAGTGCAATACGCGAAGGCTGGAAGCCCGGTCGATAGTATTGCTTCTGTCGACCGTTACAATTGCGTTTCTATAAATAAACCCGAAAACCGGTACTTTAGACATTTCCACTTTTCCCAACGGCCGCAAAGGTTGGCGGTAAGCTTTTACCAGTACGGCTGAATCCAGGTAAGAGATATGGTTGGTGACGAAAATATAGGGTTTGGTTTTATCATGAGGAGCTTCATAGATCCGCTTGTGGTAAATGCCGATCAGCGGGAACCATATATCACCCCATACGCGGCAAAGCCAAAAGATCATATTCCCGCCTTCTATCCGGCCAAAAAAACTTGCGATCACTACAAACGGGAAAATCAATAGCATGATTACTACAAAAAGCACTATCGCATACAGGGAATAAACCCAAACCAGTGGCCTCATCAACGCTTGTTTTTGTATTTATCATCATCACCCGGGCAATGACATTCCCAGTCTGTATCCAGGTCGATGCAGGTGACAACCTTGGTTTTCAGATCGCATTGTGCAAATACGATCCTCACCCGCTGGTTGTCTTTGGTGATGCCTTCCAGTGCATAGGTAGGACAAGGCCTGTCCTGCAGATCGGATTTCTTATAATTC
>CBHEUU010000341.1:0-5713 GCA_965990355.1 uncultured Chitinophagaceae bacterium | reverse complement strand
AATTTGGATTTTTTCCCACAAAGACAACAAAGAACACAAAGGGTTCATGATGATCAGGGTCTTCTTTGTGATCTTTGTTGTCTTTGTGGGAAAATCTGATTATAAAACCGGGTCCCTACCATTATTTAGAATGATAAATTTTCCCCGCGAACCCCTTATTTACTTAAGTAATTGAATATCAATTAAATAAATGTATGAATGCCGTGAGAGCACAATCTCCGGCCCCTCCTCCAAAATCTCCATCCCATCCCCTATCTTTGCCGTCCTTCGAAGAATTCGAACCTTCGGAATAAACTTAAAGAAAGAAAAAGAACAAGAAGCTACGCTTATGGACAAATTGATCTATCTCGTTCCCGTGATGGGCATCATCGGTCTGCTCTACACGATTGCTAAATTCAACTGGGTATCCAAACAAGATGCCGGCAACGACCGGATGAAAGAGATCAGTAACTACATTGCCGAAGGCGCCATGGCATTCCTGAAAGCTGAATGGAAGATCCTTGGTTATTTTGTAGTGATCGTTGGTATTTTACTGGCCGTAATGGCTGGCGCCAATCCCCACTCTCACTGGTCTATCGCCATTGCTTTTGTACTTGGCGCTGTATTAAGCGCATTCGCTGGTTTTATTGGCATGAAAGCCGCAACCAAAGCCAATGTACGTACTGCACAAGCTGCACGCACCAGTCTTAGCAAAGCCCTGAATGTATCATTCACCGGTGGCGCTGTAATGGGTGTAGGTGTTGCAGGTCTTGCTGTGCTTGGCCTGGGTGGCTTATATATTGTATTAAAACAAATTTTCGCTCCTGATGCCGACGTGAATTCTGAAGAAATGCTTCAGACCATTGAAGTGCTGACAGGTTTTTCACTCGGTGCTGAATCCATCGCTCTTTTTGCACGCGTAGGTGGCGGTATCTACACCAAAGCTGCCGACGTAGGTGCCGACCTCGTAGGGAAAGTGGAAGCAGGCATCCCTGAAGATGATCCCCGCAACCCTGCAACTATTGCAGACAATGTGGGTGACAACGTAGGTGATGTGGCTGGTATGGGAGCCGACCTTTTTGGTTCTTATGTAGCAACTGTTCTGGCTACTATCGTACTGGGTCAACAAACCAAAGTACTGGATACAGATCTTCTCAGTGGTTTTTCACCGGTTGTATTACCGATGCTGATCGCTGGCGTAGGTATACTTTTCTCCATTATTGCTACCTTATTTGTACGTATCAGCGATAATGCTGGTATCAATACCAATACTGTGCAAAAGGCCCTGAACATGGGCAACTGGGGATCTATCGTTCTTACTGCTATTGCAGCATTCGGATTGGTATACTGGCTGCTTCCGCAAAACATGGAGCTGCGTGGTGTACTGTTTACCAAATGGGGAGTTATGGGAGCTATCGGCGTAGGTCTTCTTGTAGGTGCATTAATGAGTATCATCACTGAACATTATACAGCCATGGGCAAACGTCCTGTAATGAGTATCATCCGTCAGTCTTCTACCGGTCACGCTACAAACGTTATCGGCGGTCTGGCAATCGGTATGGAATCAACCTTCCTCCCGATCCTTGTACTGGCAGGTGGTATCTGGGGTTCTTATGAATGTGCTGGTTTATATGGTGTGTCCATTGCTGCTGCAGGCATGATGGCTACGACTGCGATGCAACTTGCCATTGATGCATTCGGACCTATTGCAGATAATGCAGGTGGTATTGCAGAAATGAGTGAGCTGCCAAAAGAAGTGCGGGAGAAAACTGACGTACTGGATGCAGTAGGTAACACTACCGCAGCAACAGGTAAAGGTTTTGCTATCGCTTCTGCAGCATTAACAGCGCTGGCTTTGTTTGCCGCTTTCGTAGGCGTTGCCGGCATCAGCGGTATTGATATTTATAAAGCAAACGTACTCGCCTCTTTATTTGTAGGCGCTATGATACCTTTCATCTTCTCATCCCTTGCTATCCGCGCCGTAGGTGAAGCAGCAATGGCGATGGTGGAAGAAGTGCGCCGTCAGTTCAAAACTATTCCGGGCATCATGGAAGGAACAGGCAAACCGGAATATGATAAATGCGTGGCTATCTCCACACAGGCTTCCATCAAAAAAATGATGCTGCCCGGTGCTATTGCCATTATCTCTCCCCTGATCATCGGCTTTATGCCGGGCCTGGGTGCTGAAGCATTGGGAGGTTTCCTGGCCGGTGCTACTGTTAGCGGTGTATTGATGGGAATGTTCCAGAACAATGCCGGTGGCGCATGGGACAATGCTAAAAAATCATTTGAAAAAGGTGTAGAGATCAATGGTGAGACTTACTATAAAAAATCAGATCCGCATAAAGCATCTGTAACCGGTGACACAGTAGGTGATCCATTTAAAGATACGTCAGGCCCATCCATGAACATCCTGATCAAACTGATGTCCATCGTTTCCCTGGTTATTGCTCCTACCCTGGCGCAGATCAAAAACAAAGCCCCGGAAGAAGTAAAAAAACAAACGCCCGCAGTTACTCAACCTATCGCTCAAACTGTAGCAAAGCAAGCTGCCAACACAGCTCAATATAAATAAAAGATATTCCAAGAGCTTAATCATAACCATTAATTGTAAGTCCTGCTGTTTCTACAGCGGGACTTATTTTTTGGCGAAGGTTCATTAAGTATTGAGCATTGAACATTGAATATTGAATATTTTTTAGCGGTGTTTTGCGTAGAATAATCAATATTCAATGTTCAATATTCAATACTCAATAGGCTGGCCCCCACCTGTAACATTTTTCTGCGGCCCGGCGTCTCAGCTATAACTAGCTCATTGTTAACCATTGTTAAAAAACCTTAAATTAATATTTCCTATGTTCTTTATACGAAAAAGGTCGTATATTCGAGCCGTAAAACCTCAAACCATGTCAGTAACAAGAACGATAAAGCCTACCGAAAGCGAACTGGAAATATTGCAAATTCTATGGACGAAGGGCCTGGCGACTGTGAGGGAAGTACATGAGGAACTGGCTTCTTCCAAAGAAGTGGGATACACCACCACACTGAAATTAATGCAGATCATGCATGAAAAAGGCCTGGTAAAAAGAGATGACTCCATGCGCACGCACGTGTACCAGGCGGCAGTTAACAAAGAAAAAACACAAAAGCACCTGTTGGGAAAAATGATCGACAGCCTGTTTGGCGGGTCCCCTACTCAACTCGTGATCCAGGCTCTGGGCGAGCATAAAGCCAGCCCTGAAGAACTGGAAAAAATACAACGTATACTGAACGATCTTAAAAAGCAATAAAATGAACGCTATAAGCCAATCAGATTTTCTGCAGGCTTTAGGGTGGGCTGTGTTAAACAGCTTGTGGCAGATGGCGTTGTTGTGGGTGGTTTACCAATTACTGACTGCAGTTCTCCGTTTACAAAAATCTTCTCAGCGGGCGGCCCTCGCTTCCTCGCTGCTATTTGCCGGATTCACCTGGTTCATATTTACTTTCCTGCTGATCCTGGAAAAAACTCCCCAGGCTGCAGGTTATATGACATTGGTGAATATTACCAGCAATAATGAATCACTGAACCAGTGGTTCGCCAGCAGCCTGCCGTGGGCTTCTGTGTTATATCTTGTTCTACTGGTATTACCTGTACTGAACTTTATCCGCAATTACCGTTATGTGCAGCAGATCCGCCGTCATGGTCTTACCAAGGCCAGTGTTGAATGGCGGATGTTTGTACAAAAAGTAGCCGGCCACATGGGTATCAACAAACCTGTACAGGTATGGATGTCTGAACTGGTAAGCTCTCCGGTAACTATCGGTTATATGAAACCGGTTATCCTCCTGCCTCTTGCTGCAGTGAATCAACTCACCACCCACCAGGTGGAAGCTGTACTGCTGCATGAGCTTTCTCATATCAGGCGGATGGATTATCTCACCAACCTTCTCACCCGCGTTATTCAAACCACACTTTATTTCAATCCATTTGTAAAAGCTTTTGCTCATATCATTGAAAGGGAAAGGGAAAAAAGCTGCGATGAAATAGTGATCCAGTTCCAGTATGAGCCTTATGGATACGCTTCTGCCCTGCTGGCCCTTGAAAAAGCAGCACATACTCCACAGCCACTGGCTGTAGCCGCAACAAGCGGAAAAAAGAATGAATTGCTCAATCGCATTGAATCTATTTTAGGAGTACAACAAAAGCCTGTATTTTCTTTCCATAAACTGGCTGGCGTATTATCAGCCCTGCTTTGCTTCATTGCATTGAACGCTTTGGTGATCCTGAGCAAACCAGGCAAGAACAGCGCTTCACCCGGTTTCTTTCTTTCTCAATTGTCTTCCCCGTTAAGTTTTATACAGGAAGACAACACAGCTACTGCGGTGCCCGTAGCGGCGGAAAGACCTCAGCAGATTATTGCACATGCACCAGTTGAATCTGTTGATGCTACTGAAGAAGACGCCCCTGCTTTACCAGAGGCAAAAAAAGAAACAGCCAAAATAGAGGGACATCCTCTGGTTGATGAACAATTTGTAAAAAATGTAGTGAACAATGCTACCTATCATTTCACACAGGTAAGCAATCTTCAAAATATCATTCCTGAACTGACCCCCCAGCAGGAAAGTCAGGTGAAAGAAGCCCTGAACGCTTCCAAAAAAGTATTGGAAGAAACACAATGGAAAGTGGTGGAAAAGAGCATTGCGGATGCGATGACCATGGCTGAAAAAGAAAAAGTAAAAGCGGCATATGAAAGAGCAGCTGAAAAAGCCAACTGGGATAAAATGGCTGATAACTTACGGATAGCTTACGACCAGATTGATTGGGAAAATGTGAACGCAGAACTGAATAAGGCCATCAACAATATCAAGCTTGACAGTATGCGCCAGGTTTACAGCGATGCAATGGTGAAACTGAGCAGCCTGGAAAAAGAGCTTACCATAAAAGGACTGAAAGGAATTCCTGATAGTGATATTACATTAGAGGGACTGCAAAAGAAAATAGCAGAACTGCAGAAAGCAAGAACAAAAGTGCAAGCAATGAGAAACAGGAAAGTGATCAACCTATAAGTTAAAAACAAACAGATAATAAACAGAGCAGGCTTCCCGGTCTGCTCTTTTTATTTTACCCTGTTACATACATAAATGAACAGTTGGTGTATCGGAAACGAACAGTGTGATTGAGCCGCTCCGGTAAAAACTTTTGGAACCTAGTTGATTAGAAGGATGGCATATTGTTGGACGTTCAACAGGGCCGGATTGTCGGCGGTCATCAAACCAAAATGTTATGCTCAGAAATTATTTTACCATCGCTTTCCGCAACCTGCGGCGCAATAAAATTTTTTCCTTTATCAACATTTTCGGGCTTGCAGTAGGACTTGCCACCTGCCTGTTCATCCTTCTCTATATCAAAGATGAAACAGGTTATGATACACAACACCGCCAGTCAGAAAGTATTTACAGAGCTGCTTTACTTGCTCGCGACGGTGAACGCTGGGCAGCAGGCCCGGCGCCCCTGTCAGAAGGAATGAAAATTGATTTCCCGGAAGTAGAGCAAACAACCAGGCTGCTGAAGTTCCCCAACATGGACAAGGTGCTGCTCAAAACAGTCGACAAAAAAGAAAGCCGCCAGTTTTTTGAAAACAATGGTTACTATGTTGATTCCAGTTTCTTCCAGTTATTCACTTATTCCTTTGTGTATGGCAATGCCAGCTCTGCATTAAAAGATCCCAACAGCCTGGTGCTGTCTGAAGAAATT
>CBHEUU010000340.1:0-5714 GCA_965990355.1 uncultured Chitinophagaceae bacterium | reverse complement strand
TGGAACGTTTATCGGAAGCTATCAACGTGTTTATGATTGATATCAATGAACTTGGTGCTGGCGACAGAGTGTTGGGTATGACCTTTTCTGAATTTGGACGCCGCATTAAATCAAATGCCAGCGGAGGCACTGACCACGGAGCTGCTGCACCGGTATTTCTTTTTGGTAATGGAGTGCAACCGGGAATATTGGGTACTAATCCTGAACTCCCGGCTGTTGCAAATGTGAAAGACAATATAGCGATGCAACACGATTTCCGTTCTTTATACACCAGCATCCTGGAAAACTGGTTCCTGGTAAGCGGTTCAGAATCACAAACAGTGATGTTCAAAGATTTTGAATCGCTGGCTATTGTTAAAAAAGGCTCGAACGTTCCTGCTACTTAAACCCAGTAAAGCTTGGTTTCGTACTCCATCTTTACAAAACCATTTTCGTTGTATGCTACAAACAACTGGATGAGTTTTGAGATCATCGAATCATAGGATTCATGTCCGGGCAGCGGAATATAGGAAGAAGATAATAGTTGTCCCTTCAGCGAATCGAAGTCGAGCATCTGTACATTAGAGAAACGATCTATATTCATCTGCAAAGGCTCAAAGAATAGTTGTATCTCAGGCTCGCTTACTTTATTGATGATTTGAGGTTCCAGCGCATACTCATCTTTCAACCTGTCATATTCTTCCAGGAAAGGCGTGTTCTTCAAGCGAAGGTTCCATGCCAGCACAATATGACCTCCCGGTTTCAGGATGCGTTCAAATTCTTTTTTCGTTTTTTCCCTGTCCATCCAGTGAAAAGCCTGCGCTACTGTGATCAGGTCGACGCTTTCATGACGGAGTCCGGTTTGCTCAGCACGGTGCCGGCGGCTGGTGAAACCCATATAATGCGCTAATCTTTTTTCCCCGGCTGCGCGCATCTCCTCATTCGGCTCAATACCGGTCACACTGTACCCCTGCTTTAATAAAATTTCCGCAAATAACCCGGTGCCCGAACCAACATCCACAATGCGATGCTGCTTCTGCAAACCCAGTTTTGATTCGAGGAAAGGAACGATCTCTGTTGGATAAGATGGCCTGTATCTTACGTAGTTCTCAACCCTGTTGGAAAATCTCTTTGTTGGTTGAAGGGTGGACAATTCGCTAAACATTGAAGCTGCTGTTTGAACCGCAAAATTACTATTCTAAATTCTTCCGAAGATGTTCATGCAAATTTAATCACAACAATGGGTTTATTTTTTCCACATGCATGACCACAACGTTATTGATTTGTTATTGATATTCCCAGGCACTCTGGTATGCATTCAATTTTTCTGCATAAGCAATAAAATCAGCATAAAAAGGAAGCCGGGCAAGCGTGCCACTGTCGCCCACCACTACCAGCTTTTTCCTGGCCCGCGTCATCGCCACATTCATACGCCTGATATCGGATAAAAAGCCTATCCTGTTCTCAGTGTTGCTTCTTGTCATACTTATGTAAACAATATCCCTTTCCTGACCCTGGAAGCTGTCTATCGTATTCACGGCTATTTTGTCGCCATAAGCCAGCAATTCAGGTGATTGCAGTAAAAGCGATTTCAACAGGTCCACTTGCTGCTTATAGGGGGAGATAATGGCAATGGACGGAAATGATATGGGATGATTCGCCTCCAATGCCGGTAATAGCTGGCGGAGATGATTGAAAACGAATGCTGCTTCTTCAGGATTATAGGTGCTGGTGCCCTCCACTTTTTCTTCAAAACCACAACCGGCTGTATCGATAAAAATAAGCGGGTTGTCCATATCATACAAAAGATGATCGGCAACGGATTCATGTGCTTTCAACTGCCCTTTATAAAATACAGCGGATGAATAACCCATGATCGCTTTGTTCATCCGGTATTGTTCTTCCAGCAGCACCACTGCTTCCGGGTGAAGCTCTACATTCTTTTCCATTAACGTAACACTCAACCCATCACGGGCCGCCTGTTCCGATTTGATAGTAGGCGGCAACTGGAAAGGATCACCGGCGAACACCAGCTTTCTTGCTTTGAGTATGGGTATCCAGCAGGCAGGTTCCAGCGCCTGCGCCGCTTCATCGACCACCACCGTGTCAAAACGCCGGTCGCGGATGGTATAATGATTGGCACCTACCAGCGTGGCAGTAACCACCTGCGCTTTCGACAGAAGATCATTCAGGATATACTGCTCGGTATTGCCCACTTCTTTCAAAATATTCCTTGCTTCATCAAACAGGGATTTGCGCTGCTCTCTTTCCGCTTTACCAAAATTGCGCTTGTATTTGTAAGCCATTTCCCTGAACTCATTGGCCCTTTTCTTCAATTTCTTCACCTGCTTCATCTGGCTGTGTTCGGCCATCTGGCTGTCGAGTGTAAGGGAAAGAAGTTTTTCCGATACCCTTGCAGGATTGCCTACGCGCACCACGTTCAATCCTTCATCCGACAATTTTTCACTCAGCAGGTCCACAGCTGCATTGCTGGGTGCAACTACCAGCAATTGCTTATGGGATTGCTGATACAATGCTTTGATGCCCTGCACCAGCGTAGTTGTTTTACCAGTGCCGGGCGGTCCATGCACAATGGCCAGTTCATTGGCCGATATTATTTTGTTCACGGCATGTTGCTGCGAACTGTTTAACCGTGCCGATGTATACATGTGCCCTTCTTCGTGGAAGCTGGGTTGCTTTTCGCCAATAAGGATCCGGATGAGCTGATCATTTTCTTTTTTATCCAGTCTTGCTGCTGCCTGTTTTAATGCAGCACGCATTTCATCATAGCTATTATCATCAAAAAGAAGGTTCACGCCCAGTTGTCCATCACGCGCCCAATCAGGCAGTTCATCTGTGCGAAGGGAAATTTTCATTTTATTACCTCCCTGGTAAGTAACCACTCCTTCCAGGCGGTCTTCTTTCGGATTGCGATTGGAAAACAGCTCGGCAGAAGCGCCGAACCTGAACAAGTGAGCTACTTCCAGGTGATTGGTTCGTTCCAGTTCCACGGTCAAATAATCCCCTAAGCCCATTTCTGTATCCCTGATCACGATGGGATACCAGCTAAGACCATTGGAACGCCGGGCGGCAAGGGAGCTTGATTCAGTTAATTGTTTGTATGCTAACCGGTCAGCCTGCTCTTCTGTTCGTAAAAGCTCTGAAAGCCTTTTGAAATAATCCATCCTGCAAAGGTAACCAACCCGGGATGATTGAATAATCCTTCCCGGCCAAAATCATTTGCAGGCGTATGCTGGCTGTATTCTTGTGCGTATTTTCTGTAACTGCCCCACCATGACCAAGGCCATTACACGGCTAAACCCGGACCTGGCAGAATTACTTTCCAGGGCTGACCAGCAATTGTGTGATCTTCATCATGAGCTGGTAAAGAAATACCAACAACTTGAACGCGCTTCCGATGATCTTTCCATGTTCATGTACATTACCACCAATAACCTGCGGCAACCTATACGGCAGCTCTATACCAGCCTTGAAGAACTTATCAGGACCGATGGTCATGTAATCTCCAACAGCGGCAGGGCCAAACTCAGGAAAATGCAATCTTCACTCAACCGGATCAACCTGTTGCTGGCGGATATTCTTTCCTTGTCCCGGATCAACAGCTTTATGATAGAAGGAGAAATGGTTGATCTGAATAAAGTATTGCAAACCGTGCTCTCAGAAGATAAACTCGGGGCCAGGATCAGGAATAGTCATGCTTCTGTTCAGTATGAAGAGCTACCCATAGTTTATGGCAACAAAGAAATGCTGGAATCACTCATCTTCCAGTTGCTTGATAATGCCATAAAATTTCATCAGGAAGGCAGCAAACCAGTTATCCTGGTGCAGGCAACAAAGGAAATGATTCCGCAGGAGACAAATGCCCCGGCAAAAGAATTCAACTGCATTACCATTTCAGATAATGGCATGGGCATAGCTGAAGCAGACCAGGAACGCATTTTTAATATATTCGAAAAGCTACACCCCGAAAACTTCCGCGGCTCCGGTTTGGGGCTGTCTATCTGCAGAAGGGTTATGGATGCGCATGAAGGATACATTACAGTAACAAGCATCCCGGATAAAGGAAGTTCCTTTACCTGTTGTTTCCCTTTACCTGAATAACTTTCCTGTTTTCAACCCTTAATTGACCTGTTTGCTTCCTGCTGTGTCACCCCGGACCTGGTTTAGTACGTTTACAGGTCTAGTGAACTAAGATCCGGGGTCTCTCAAATCTGCAATATTTTCTGAGCAATATGTCTTATTGATTTGAGCAAGTGCAGCGCTGGAAGATCCCGGATCTTAGTGAACTATAGTAGAAAGTAAACTAAACCAGGTCCGGGGTGACACAGCGGGAAGTAAGCAATTTTTATTGGCCATACCCAGCTTAGGTTAATTACTCTTATATAATTTCAGACCATATAAAAAAATAACTACATAACAAATAATAGGAAGATAATAAGCTGTTGCCACATCTTTGTTTGCAATCAAACCCATCAGCGGTGGAAATACTGCACCACCTACCACTCCCATCACAATAAAAGAAGAAGCCTGTTGTGTATGATGCCCCAGGTCTTTTAAACCGAGACTGAAAATAGTGGGGAACATAATACTGAAAAAGAAATTGATCAGCAGCAATGCGATAAACGAGATCCAGCCTGCACTTTGCGCTACGATGATGCACATGACGATATTCCCCAGAGCAAATATGGCCAGCAGGATATTAGGTTTGATAAACCGCATCAGGAAAGTGCCGGAGAAGCGTCCTATCATCATTAGGATCATACTTAAGCTGAAATAATAAGATGCTTTTTCATCACTTAATCCCATTTTTTCATGACCATAATTGATAAAGAAAGCCCAGGTGCCGCCTTGTGCTGCCACATTGAAAAACTGTGCTACAATGGACCAGATAAAATGCTTGTGCTGGAATAAACGTTTTGGCGCCGCCACCAGTTTCTGGTCAACCGTCTGATTGAGATGCGGATCAAAAGCTGTGTTCACCTGCGGCACTTTAACCAATGCAAAAGCCGCAGCAACGATCAGTACGATAATGCCGATGATGATATACACCTGCTTTACACTGTAGAGATCGGCAGCAACAGTACTGCTTAAAATAAACATTCCACCTACCGTTGGGCCAATGATCGTTCCCACACCATTGAAAGCCTGTGCAAAATTCAAACGCTGATCGCTGGTAGCCTGTGGCCCCAGTGATGCAACAAAAGGATGCGCCACCGTTTCAAGCGTTGCCATACCGCAGGCCAGTACAAATAAAGAAACCCTGAAAAATAAAAATGATTCTGCATTCGCTGCCGGCACAAACAGGAAAGCTCCTGTTGCAAATAATATCAGCCCAAGCAAAACGCCCCGCTGGTAGCCAAACCGTTTCATAAACAAACCTGCAGGAATACCCATCACCGCATAAGCACCAAATACGGAAAACTGCACAAGGCCCGACTGGGATTTGCTTACATGCAATACATTCTGGAAATGCTTGTTCAACACATCGCCCATCGTCATGGCCACTCCCCAGATCATGAACAACGAGATCACGAACGCAAGAGTGACCAGGTATTTTTTTTCAGTAAAGGCTGCTTTCATCCGTATATTTTTATTTTTTTGTTCGGCCGGATGGAACTTCGCAGACACAACCCCTGTTTGGAAAAACTATACTGCTCCGTTTCATCCGTATATTTTTATTTTTTTGTTCGGCCGGATGGAACTTCGCAGACACA
>CBHEUU010000339.1:0-5722 GCA_965990355.1 uncultured Chitinophagaceae bacterium | reverse complement strand
GTTTTAAGAAAATGTATGGGCACGCCGGCGTGAACGACAACGATTTTTTCCAGAAAGATCCCGGAGGTGATAACCTCATTAAAACAAGAATATATTATTCAGAAAATAATGTTGGGAAAAACGACAACATTCTTCATCCATCTACTTTCACAGATAGTGATGTGTTGCTCTACCTGAAAAGGATTACTGCGGCTCCCGGTGCACCGGGTGATTACCAGCACTTGCTCCCTTATCTCAAACTTTTGCTGAGCCAGTCTGAAAGCGCACATGTTTCCATCAACAGTCCTGACACAGGGCGCTACAACCTGGGCTTGCGGAAAACCCTGCTGAAGCTTACCGCTTCCATTCTTTGTTCTTATTGCCGGGTGCTGATCGGTGAAATATGCAGGGATAACCCACGTAAAAAAATATTGACATCAATCCATATCCTCTTCCCAAATACACTCAGCCAGTTTACCATTACATATATATTGAACGAACTGCATCATAAACTCGTAAGTCTGGCGCCTGCCGAGAAACCGGCCAACTTCAAAGGTTTTGAATTGAATGCCCTGCCTGAAAGCGATGCCACTTACCTGTCGGACCTCAGCCAGGAAGATAAGCTGAAAGAAAAAAGCATTGTGCTTTGCATTGATTGCGGAAAAGGGACAACAGATATGGGCGTATATTATTATAATAAACCCAAAGCCTTCCGCCTTATGCGTACCGGCCTTCCGGTGGCCGGCAACTTTCTGACATTTGCTGCAGGGTTGGGAATATTGCATAGCTACACATTGAAGTATGCACCTAACTTTATTGAAAAGGGGAAAATAAAAAGTTCACTCCTGGATAAATTCCTGAAAGAAATAAGGACTGGTTATATTCAGAGTGAAAATTTCTGGAATTATATTGAAAGGGCAAAGATCAGAATGTCTAAATTCAGTTTTGAGGAACTGAAGAATTTCTCATTGCCAGAATTTGCAACGGCACTCAACACAAGGGATGAATCATCTTTTGCACAAAATCTTATTGCAGCGATCAGTGCTGATACGTTTTATAATTCGGACGTTTCTTCTTCCGAAGGCACCATCCCATTCAATCCATTTTATACCAATAACTTGTTACAGGCATTCTTTGAATGCCTGTATACTCCGCTGGAGCGGTTAAATACCGATCACCGTAAATATGGTTTGGCAAATTTCGATATAAGCCAGATCAAACTTTCCGGCCGTGGCATGTTGTTCAATCCATTCCGTTCTTTCCTTAAATCAGAACTGGTGAAGCGTTCTATTGCCACACAAAACAGCTTCAGCGAACCCAGAATCAATTTTCCTATTTCCTGGAAATCGGCGTCAATTGATGGTGTAGGCAATATCAAAAGCCTCAGGAGCAATAACGGCATATTAGATACGGCATTGATCAATTTCACCGGCGCCTTTACATCCTTCGGGAATGGCTTTGACGCTGGTAATTTTGATTATATACAACGTTCGGACAAATGGACATTCCGCTTTGACCATTTTATCATCTGCGGAAGCCATAAACTGAAAAAGCCACATCATGAAACAAATAACCCTGATAAAAAAGAATACCGTCTTTGGTTTGATGGCTTACAATATCGCTACAGCCTGAAACAAAACGGCAATAACACACCAAAAGAGAATTTCAAGTATGAACCAGAACATGAAATGAAAAACGACCATACCAAATCTTTTACGCTTATATCACAATTTCCAAACGTAACCGACAACGATATTTCCCGTATCGTGCACTACTTAGATGAAATTGACAAATAAAAAACTATGAAGTTTTTATCCAATCCCCGGAATTTCCGCCTCATGGGGCTGTGCTTTGTAATGGCATTGCTATTGCAATACAAGCCCGCAGCCAGCCAGGACATACCTGATAGCCTTTTTGAAAAAGTGACGCTTTCATTTGTAAAAAATGAACGGCCTGAAAAGAAAATCAAAGATGGGCAGCGTCAGTTGTTCCTGTATTTTTCCGGCTACACAGTCCCCGACCAAAAGAAATTTTATTACCATTTCCGCGACAGTTTACTGGGGGTGGTAACAAGCGACACAACGATGAAAGCTGAAAACCGTAAGAAGTTTTCAGACCAGATCGCCAGGGCAGGACTGAGCAGTCAGCTACCCTTCTATTTCGCGCTGGATGAATTGATCAATGAAGGAGATACCCTCGTGTCAAAGCAAACACTTTCATTATATGCCGAAATGAAAAAAGAAAATGATACGTTGAAAAACACCCGGCAATTATTGATCTATATTCTTGTTGGAGTTATCGCATTAGCCTGCGTAGCACTCTTTTTATTAGTAAATAAAATACGGAAAGCAAAGGAAACCGCGGAAGCTGAAACAGCCACGGTGATGCAGGCAGAAAATACGCCTGAGCCAGTCAGTGAAGAACAAAAATCTAAAAAGACAGAACAGGATAAAAAAATAAAAAAACTTTCTGAGGACCTTAAGAAACTCAAAGAAGAAAAAAAGACAATCGAAACCGAAAAGAGTAACCTTCAGAAAGAAAACGATTCACTGAGCAAGGAGAAGGAAGAGTTAACAACCAGGAATACAACGCTGGAAACATCTTTATCAGAGCTCAACACCCAACACACCACATTAACAGGCGAACTGGAAAAAACACAAACAGAAAAGAAGGTGCAGGAAGAAGATGCTGCAAGGCTCCAGGACGCCTATGATAAACTGACACTGGTGCAGAAAGAAAATGACGAGCAATCCAAAAAAATGCTGGAGATAGTCGGCAAACTGGAAACAGTGATGCCAGCTGTATTATATCCGGATAATAACAGCCCGCTGCATTCCTGGTTCCTGCTGCAGGAATTTATAAAGGGATACAAGAACAAAGAATTCAGCGTGCTCAGCACACCTAATTTTTCCAAATGGGCTTTGCAGGAAGATTATACTTATCCTGAATTGGACATAACCAATCTCGCCGGCAATGCTCCTATTATTAATTTCCTGATTGATCTTAAGAAAAGAAAGTTCACCAAAGTAGCTCCAGACAATAGTTACCTCGTGCTGGTCAATCAGAAGATCACTCAACAAATATTCGATTCACTGGAAGCGGTTGATTAAAGCAGAACGCATGAACTGGAAAAAAAATATTTCTCTCTTTGCACTCCTAATTTCAACAGCGCTTGCAGGCGGATTGTTTTTCTTCCTGCCAGGTTTATTTACCGGAAGCTGGTTGGTGTTTTCGCTTTGGGGGTTGGCGTATATGCTTTTTGCATTCCCTACCATTGACGTGAACCAATGGCATTCTACCAAGAACATGGTACGTTTGACTGCATCATTACTGATCAGCTTTTCATTAACCACCATACTTTTCTGTCTTGGGTTTGCAGGCAGCCGTTTTTTCTGGAAAGACCTGGGCAATAATTCCCGTCACCACTTCCTGGTGCACGAAGGATTTGTATCATCCGGGCAGCAGCCTTTGTATATCGCAGGTAATATGTATGCAGATGTGCAGGCAGGGCTGGAAGGCCGTATTACGCTTACACAAGCAAATGGACAATTTTCCCTTAACTGCACAGGCATTCCATATCCATTGTATGTTTCCAAACAAACCGATAATAATACCTGGCATTTACAACAATCCGGTCTTCCTTCTTTGCAAGCCGGGCAGCAACTGCTGATCAAAATGACTGACACGGGTTCGGTAGAAACAATCCAGGTGCAGTCAGCCCCATCAGGAAAAAACAAGTTTGATTTCAATATCACCTATAAGGGAGTAACGGATACCATTAAACAAAGGATCATTGCTTATGGCACACGGTTCTCCGACCTGCTGGAGAATACGACCCTGCCCATCTCTTATGATATCATTCAGTCGCTTCAGCGGCTTTATCTGCTGAAAACAGCTATACAGTTTGCAACAAAAAATAACTATGAAAGTCCGGTGAGCTGGTACTATGGCAAAGACCCCACCTACCAGTACTGGCAAACCAAACTGGTTTTACCACAACCAGCTTCCCTTCAATTGACCAGTCCGGCAGGCAATTACGATCTTACAGCTCTTCAATACCAGGATAAGACAATTGCATTAGGCGATCATGACCGGTTTTATTTCGGTTATGAGGCAGCGGCAGGCAAACAATTCCTGCAACAGCCGGCCTTCAGTGTTGAGCTGATACAGCCTGACCGTTTCGCTTTGAAATACCTGCAACCACAGATATTCGCCCTGCCAGATGACAGAGGACGGAACCATGAAGTATTCATCACCACACACAACCGTTTTGCACTCGAACGCGCCGGTTATGCAGGATATATACTGCCTGCACTGAATTTTGAAAATACAGACAGCAACTACAATCATTTCTGGGGAACTCTTCAATACAGTAGCAGCGCTGCAGGAGATAATGTGAGCAATGCAAGATTCCGTTCAGGTGAACTTCAACCAGTGCAATCAGATAGTTCCTGGACGGTAACGCCAGCTTCAGGAAGTGCAGGCTGGCTGCTTCAATTGCATAATTCCTGGGTAAATGTAGCAGGAGATTACCTCAATACAGTGCTGCCCTTTTTGATTGTATTAATTGCCTCTTTTCTTTTCCTGTTCTTTTATACCAAAAGATTTTCTGATGAAAAGAATAGCGGCACGCCGGTTTTCTTCTGGTGGCTGTTGAACATCATTCTTTATTTTTTCCTGCTTCGCTTATTCCTGAGCTGGCGGTTAAGAAGCTATCCTTATACGGAAGCGATCAGTAAAAATGAGTATAATGATTTTATCAGCAAGAGCTATCTCAAGACTTCTTTACTGGGGATATCCATGCCTACCAATCTTCTAATCAGTTTGCTGATTCTCCTGGCATTGCTGGTGTTTCTCTTCTTTCAATTTGCCAAACCATCTAAAAACTAAGCTATGCGAAAAGCAAACATCATATTTGCTATCTTATTATTGCTGGTTCCTGTAGCAGGCTTGGTTATTAATGATAATAATCTTACCCGATGGCTTGTTACTTTTTCCCTTATTGCCTACCCGTTGGTTGTATTGCTGCTGCAACCTTTAATAAAAAAAGATTCTCAGGAAACGGATAAACTGGATTACCGGAACTACTTCTTTTCCATAGGGTGGAAGTCCAGGTATACCCATCTTATTATTCTTATCTGGTTTGTAGTATTATTCGCGCTCATGGACATGGGCATGGCTTATGTTTTCTTCCTGAGCAGCGCTTTATCCTGGTTCTTTGTGGTCATTCTTGCAGGCTTAAAGCATCGTAACCGGCTTTTGAGTATTATTCCATTGGGAAGCACAGCCCTGCTTATTGCCGGTTTTATATTCATCAATGCTTTTCTCTTCTTTGAATTTGGCAGCAGTGATAAAAAAATTGACCTGCCGGTAAACACCAATACTTTTCATTCGAGATTTTTAAGCATACTGGGAAAAACAGAAACGGCTATCGCGAAAGTGTCTGCATTGAACAACGATAAAATGCCCAGTATTGCAGAAATGGAACGCGCCGAGCAAAACAAATGGTTTATTGATAACTATGCCAGTGAGCGCGGATGGACAAGCTCCATCAAACCACACTTCTCCGTGGGAAGTAATTATGCCACGCAGCTGAGTGATACGTTACCAGTGAGATACCTGATAGCCGAACATGGTTTTGTGGCAACGGCCCTGCCTATCCTTCTTTTACTTTTCCTCCTCATCTTTCCTATCCGTTCAGTGGCAGAAGCGCATAACGAATCGACAGGTTACAGCGCCGGCA
>CBHEUU010000338.1:0-5731 GCA_965990355.1 uncultured Chitinophagaceae bacterium | reverse complement strand
ATCAGCCTGCAGTGGACTTATTTTATACTTCCTTTTATTACCATCATTTTTATAGCCCTGATTACCGTTAGTTTTCAATCCATAAAGGCAGCGATAGCAAACCCGGTAAAAAGCCTTAGAACGGAGTAAGGTTTTAGATGGCATGTTACTTGCACCCCTGGTATGATACCACCGGTGATTTAATTTAAGTAACAGATAAATAAAAAATGATATGAAAAAGTATATAATAAGCCTTGCAATAGTCATAGGTGCAGGGTTGTTCTTTCCTATGATACTCAGAGCCCAGAAAGAAAACAGAATTGTAGCCGATAGTAAAGAGGCTAAAGCTGAGTTCATTAAGGCAGATGGATTGATGAAAAGCCTTTTTGAAAACAGTTACGCGTATGCCATATTCCCCAATGTAGGCAAAGGCGCTATCGGAGTTGGCGGTGCAGCGGGCAACGGTGCTGTATACGAGAAGGGGAAAAATATAGGCAGTGCTAAAATGGTGCAGGTAAGTGTCGGCTTCCAGTTTGGCGGACAGGCATACAGGGAAGTGATATTTTTTGAAAATAAAGAAGCGCTGGATCGCTTTAAAGCAAACAAACTTGAATTTTCCGGGCAGGCTTCTGCAGTAGCTGTGAAAGAAGGTACTTCCGCCAATTTAAAATACAGGGATGGAGTAATGGTGTTTACGAAGGAAAAAGGTGGACTTATGGTTGAGGCTTCTCTCGGCGGGCAAAAATTTACTTATAAGCCTGGTACCATGTAAAGGATAATCCTGATGTAACGGGTTAATATCCGTATAATACCCGTTAATAATAAGAAATACCTGCTCACAAAACTTTATTAGCTTCAGCAAAGCAACAGTTTTTCTTATGAGCAGTTAGTTTTAAAGTAGAGAAGGGGCTTTTAGCCCCTTCTTGTGTTTTACTTGCAATCTTAAACAGACCGTATATCATTGTACTCCTGTCCGGGTATCCCACCACATTTTTTTACCCCAGAAATCATCTTTTAAATCCGCAACAGAAGCAGCACTGTTATTTCCATTCAGTGTAGTTTCTTCCGTTGGATAAGGGTAACGGAATGGAGGACGGTTATGTCCCGGGAAAGGAGATCCCGATGCAGCAGGTAAAAGCGGGAAATCATTCCTTCTTTCTTCTGCCCATGTTTCGTGACCGTCCTTATATAAAGCCAGCCATTTCTGCATATACACTTTCTTCACATCATTATTCCACAACACTTTGGCACTGCCAATATAATTGTTTATAACGGTTAAATCTGTAATACCGTTTTCATTCATTGAAGCGGTAATGCCAGCTTTATAAGCGTCGACCGCTGTAGTGCCGGTACTCCATCCTTTAAGGGCTGCTTCAGCCAGTATAAACTGTACTTCAGAATACCGCATAAAAGGGGAATATCCATCCGGTGCTTCCCTGAAACGGGCGCCGATCCTTGAATACTGGCCTATCGCAGGAAGATTGCCGGCCGGTCCTATTTCCACACCGCGGTACTGACCATCGCTTACAGCAGGTTTTGCATAAATCGCAAGACGGGGATCCGCCAGGCTTTTTAATGTATCTACCAATGGTTTGCTGATACCATGATCATCCCTTGTTTTAAAATCATTAAACCATGGCTCCTGGTAAGGAGCAGTGGCTGCCCACATAAAAAAAGCATTATGCTCGTTGCCAGTGAATACCGGATACTTAACGGGGTCGCCGGTAATTTCTTCGATAGTGGCCTTGGATACAGCCGCATTTACATTGGAAAGGCGGATAGCCACGCGCAAACGGAGTGAATTGCAAAATCTTCTCCATTTTGCTACACTGCCGTTATACAACAGATCGCCTGTGCCCAGTGCATCAGTGCCTCCCTGCGCGAATAGATCAGCTGCAGTCTTCAATTGAGCGATCAGTGCAGGATATATATCTTCCTGTTTGTCGTACGTGGGAGTAATAAATCCTTCATCACCCCGTATAGCCTGTGTAAAAGGCAGGTCACGCCAGCGATCTGTAGCGATCTGCCATATATAAGATTGGAAAGTCATCGCCGCAGCCTGCATATTAGTAGCATTATCTGTTGCTGCCTGGTCAATAATGGACTGTGCATTTTTTGAAATACGGTAAAATGAATTCCAGAGACTGCTTATCGTACCTGTACGGTAAATATAGCGGGCTTCATCGATATACTGTATTTTACCGAGATGGCCACCATAGGTCTCCGGCTCGTTCATGTTGCCCCAGGCATCAAAGAAGGTGGCACCATAGGTTTCCAGTACAAATGCCAGCACATTGGTAGTAGGAGCTTTTACCGGATTGTTGGGATTGGTATTTATCTCCTCAAATTTTTTCGTGCAGGAAAGTTGTGCAACAACAGCTAATCCCGCTATGCAGATGTATGAAGTTATTTTTCTCATAATTAAAAATTAAAGTTCAGTTTAATACCGATGCTTCTGTTGGATGGTATCTGGTATTGTTCAATACCCAATCCATCATTACCTACTCCAAATCCTGTTTCCGGATCAATATGAGCGACATTACTTTTTGAAGTATGTAATAACGCTACATTCTGAGCGAAAACAGAAACGCTGGCGCCCTGCAACCAGGTCAATCTGCGTGTCAATTGAGTAGGGAAAGTATATCCCAGTTCTATCTGTCTTAATTTAATAAAGCTGCCATCGATCAGTGAAGTTTCCTTTCCTCCCCACAGGCTATGAAAATAATCCTGGGCCACAACGCGGATATCATTTTTGCTGCCATCCTCTTTTACCACTTTTTCATTTTGCAATACATCCACGCCAATGACCATTCCGTTTTCACGAACACCGTTCTCTGTTGTAGCAGCCAGTACACCTGATTGATATCCGAACCACTGGGTTACACTGAATATATCGCCACCTTTACGGAAGTCGACCAGGAAACTGAAGCGAAAGTTTTTGTAGGATAAATTATTGGTAATGCCACCAACCCAATCAGGAGTGATATTTCCCAAAATGGAAGGTGTGGAATTATACTTAGGTAAGCCGTCGGTTCCAACAATAATGGCGCCGTCTGCATTTCTTGAAAAGCTTGCACCTCTGATAGCACCCCATGCTTCATTAGGTATAGCGTCAACAGTAAGGCTCCACGCACCGGTGATATTATAAGAAGTCAGCTTTTGATGCGTTACCGGATCTTCATACAGTTTATTCACTTTGTTTGAGTTCTTCGCCCAGTTGATATTCATGTCCCATGAAAAATTCTTATTCCTGGAGCGGATAATACCAATACCCAGTTGCAGTTCCACGCCTTTATTTTCTATCTCACCTGCATTCAACAGCATGGAAGTATACCCGGTTGATCCGGATAAATTCACCCGCATGATCTGGTTGGTTGTTGTTTTGCTGTAATAAGTAGCATCCAGGTTAAATCTTCCTTTTGCAAACTGAAGCTCTGTTCCTATCTCTATACTTTTCGCAGATTCAGGCAACAGGTTTATCGGAGGCAATGTAGTAGCCAGGCTGTAAAGTGATACGCCATTGAAACTTGTTGCATTGGCTGAATATGTTGCATCCAACTGGTAAGGTGATGTACCATTACCCACTTTTGCCCAGCTTGTACGCAATTTGCCATAGCTGAGAATGTTAGGATCTATAGTGAAAGAATTAGTGAATATCCAGCTCAAGCTGGCAGAAGGATAGAAGTAAGACCAGTTACCCATAGGAAGACTGGAGTTCCAGTCGTTTCTCGCTGTAAGATCGAGATAAAGAAAATCTTTGTATCCGAGTGATGCCTGACCGAATACACTGTTGGACCGGGCGCGTGAATCGAACATACCAGTGACAGGTGTTCCTTTTGCGTTACTTACAGTAAACAGATCTGGTACCGTAAGCTCATTGGCTCCAAGAGTGGTTTGTTTTTGTGTATTGTCTATATAATTGGCACCTGCGGTATAGTTGAGCGAAATATCCTTTACAAGATTTCCGCCACCCGTCACAATAAGATCGGCATTGAGTGAATAGTTGTTATACTGCCTTTGCGTGAATCTTCCCCCACCCCAGGTCTTATTCGCCATGCTGGTAAGTGTTGCATTCGTTCTGTTAACTGTAATTTCTTTACGCACCTCGCTGGAAAAATCACCGCCGGCCCTTAACATAACTGTTGCCCATGGATGAAATTTGTAAGAAAGCGACGCATTTCCAAACACCCTGTCCTTAATACGTCCGTGAGTATTGTTGTTCAGGTTAAAATAGGGATTATCATGAAAGTTGCTGTTACAGTTATAAGTGAATCCATTATCAAGACTCTTGTTGTAGTTTGCCTTCAGGTCAAGCATATCCACCTGCCGTCCGAACCATCCGCCGATTGATTGCATCGGGTTGAAACCATTATAACCCTGTCCAACAAGATTATCATTATCTGTTCTTACATAATTGACCAACCCGGTAGCTTTCAGCTTATCGGTTAAATTCTGAGTAGTATTCAACATCACAGTGTACCGCTTCATATCAGTATTAGGAACAGTACCCACCTGCTTTTGATTGCTGAGTGATAAACGGGTATTGCCTTTATCTGAATTGGTAGATAAGGCAACGGAGTTATCAATTGTAAAACCTGTTTGAAAAAGGTCTTTTACATTATTAGGATGTGAGATCCATGGAGTAGAGATCCTGTTGCCACCTGCATCGAGAGGGCTATTGTATTGACTTATCAATAATCCGGCATCTAAGCGCGGCCCCCAGCTTTCATCCACTCCATCATTGATGCCATTACCCAATCCATCGAGATAAGAAAAGCCTACTGATTGAGCCCAATCCTGGTAGGTGCCTCCACCCCCACCTTGCTTCCATGAATATTCATCACCATAAAATCCCTGCCCATACGAATTCTGATAATGTGGCAGGATATACATTTTCTCAAATGAAAAACCTCCTGAATAGGTAATGCTAAATCTCTTTCCTGCTGCCTTTCCACTTTTCGTAGTGATCAGGATAACGCCGTTGCCTGCCTGGTAACCATACAGTGCAGCAGCATTGGCGCCCTTAAGTACAGAAATAGATGCAATATTATTGGGATCAAGCTCCGCGATCGCGTTGCCATAATCTACAGCTCCACCAGAGCCTAAACCAGTTGCAAAGTTGCTGACAGGCACCCCATCAACAACAAACAAAGGTTGATTATTTGAAAACGAGTTATTACCTCTTAATACTATGCGGGCTGACGATCCTACTGCCCCACTGGCCGATGTCACTTGCACACCAGCTACCCTGCCGGATAATGAATTCAGTACATTTTGTTCATTGCTCTGCACAAGTTCAGATCCTTTTACTTCCTGGATAGCGTAGCCCAACGATTTTTTCTGCCGTGTCATACCTAAGGCAGTTACAACCACTTCATCCAGTTGCCTGACTAATTTTGTCAGCGTAACATCAATAGTTTGCTGGTTAGCTGCATTCACTTCCATATCTGTATAACCAACAGCAGTAATAACCAAAACATCTTTACCTGTTGATGGCATGTTAAAAGCTCCGTCGCTATCCGAAACAGTGCCTCCTGGTTTGTTTTTGAATTTTATACTTGCCCCTGAAACCGGGGCGCCCTTTTCATCAAGGATCCTGCCCTTTAAAGTTGATGTTTGTGCTTGTACCGTGAGAGATGTAAGCAATACAAGACACCCTACCAGCAAGAATGCGGTAATTTGCTTTCTCATAAACAGTCGTTTTTTGTTAGAGTTAATTAATAAAAACAGAACGCCAGTTAAAATGAGAATG
>CBHEUU010000337.1:0-5746 GCA_965990355.1 uncultured Chitinophagaceae bacterium | reverse complement strand
GTTTGCTATGAGAGCTATTTTCCTCTTTTCTTCTTGTAGAATAAATTGAAGTCGCGGGAGATGGTGAAGCCCCAGCGGAATTGCCCTTTGCCCCAGGATGTGACTGTGCGGGGAATGAAACGGTTCTCTAATATTTCTGTGGCATTGGTGAAATTGAGATGAAATACGTGCCCTTCTGTAAGGAGTTCAACTCCTACACCAAGTGCATCATAAAAATGAACGCCCTGTGTTTTATAGAAATCAATGCTTTCCTGGCTGCGGAAGGTGTGGAAATAGTCCACGATCAGGCTGAACCTTCCTTTTACCGGCAGGCGAAGAGCACCACCTAATGCAAAAAGAGTTTGGTCATCCTGTGATTGTACAAAATTGCGATGGACCATAGTGGGGCTGAGTTGCAAGCTCAGCAATCCCATTTTCCTGGCTACCATCAACTGCACTGTCTGGCTGTTGCGGTCGGAAAAGTTTTCAAAAGAATTTTCCTGGTCAGGTGTCGGGCTTTTCGTCATGGCAGAGATAACGTTATTGGCAAAAATGGTCATTGAAAGAGGATGCTGCGCATCTTCCGCCTGCTGCATAATACGGTACTTAACACCAATCTCGTATAGCTGCTGCACTGCTCCCGCACCTTTGGACCTTGCAGCTATCAGGTTGAGCCGTTTGCTTACACCATACTGGAAACCGATCCTGACATCTGTAGCATTGTCAAGGCCGAAAAACGTTTTGCTTCCGCCATTGTCCCCGCCAATATCACCAAAATTGTGGGTGACCTTGAACTCCAACACGTGTTTGGGAATCATCTCCACCGTATTGGCATTGATAAGCTTTGGCGAAGAAAATACCCAGATATAAGAAACTTCCCTGGGTGGGGCAGGAACAACGGTACTGTCCTGCGAAAAAGAATACTGACTAAGAAACAGACTGAGTAAAAGGATTCTATTTTTCATACTGTAGTTTTCGGTGATAAATGAAGCCGCCCTGCAAACAGGGTCAGCCTTAAGCATATATCGTATGAAATAGGGGGGCGGTTGCCCGCTGAAGCAGTCGTTGACGGTGATCGTTGTCCGATGCCTGAACGCCATCCACCATTGTCACCCCGGCCCTGGTTTAGGAAAATTATCAACAATAGTACACTAAGAGCCGGGGTCTCTCAGCGCTGCACTTGTTTCAAACCAGTAAGTCTTATTGATTAGAAAATGCTGCAGACATGAGAGACCCCGGCTCTTATATTCTTTAAACTTGCATGCTTACTGAACCAGGGCCGGGGTGACAATGGTGGATGGCGTTCAGGCATCGGACAACGATCAACGGTCAACGGCTCCTGAAGTAACTAACAACCTTAGAGATTGCCTGCGAATACTGAGTAGTATTCTTTCTCCTTTACTATCTGGTAGCTGGCCGGGCTGTTTATTCTGGTTGGCTTAACGGTACGCAACGCTATTATTGCTTTTTCATTGGCAATAATCTGGAGTTGCCGGCTGTAAAGAACGCCTTTAGAAGTAGCCACTACATTGCCTTTCAATTCCAGCGAAACAAGGTCATTTACTGTAACATACGCTCTTGCTCTTTCCTGGGCACCGAGATTGGAAGAAGCTGAAATGTACAGGCTCTCTCCTTCAATCCTGATATCTAATTTGTCGAGGCTGGAAAAAGGAAGTTTAACCCCAACGTTCGAAGGAACATCTTCCACCAATAACACATCTACATTTCCTGCTACGATTACATGCCTGATCTGTTCTTCAGCGATCAATGGAGCAATGACCCGCGGTTTTTTGCCTGATTGGGCAAAGCTGGCAGGAGCCACCAGCAATGCGAATACGAGTAAAATAAAGAATTGTTTCATAATGCATAAGGTTTTTTGTTTGTCAAATTGTTTATGCAAAAATGAAACAGATGGGAAACCTGTACAATCCCCGAACAGTGCTCAATTAGTCACTGAATCCGGGGAGATTCAGCAATATGATACCGGCTATTGATTCTTCCAGTTGCGGATAATCTCTTCTGCATGTGCCTTATTCTTTGGCCGGAGATAGATCTTATTAATGATCCCTTTTTCATCTATCACAAAAGTGGTGCGGTAGAGCCCCATATATTTCCGGCCATACAATTGCTTTTCACCCCAAACTCCATATTTATCAATGATCGTATGGTCGGGATCGGCAATAAGAGTAAATGGCAACTGGTACTTTGCTTCAAATTTCTTGTGGGTATTCACTTCGTCAGGACTGATACCGAGCACCACAAATCCTTCCTGTTTCAATAAACCATAATTGTCCCGCAGGTTGCAGGCCTGGATGGTACAGGTGGGCGTATCATCTTCGGGATAGAAATACACTACTACTTTTTGTCCTTTATATGTTGAAAGGGATATCTTATTTCCGTTCTGATCTTTCCCGGAAAATGCAGGCGCTTTATCACCTTCTTTTAAATGCGTTGCCATCTGTTACTTTTTCTTTTTCTTACTGACTGTTTTACGGGTAGTTTTTTTCGTAGATTTTTTACGGGGAGGTGGTGGCGTATATGGATATTTTTTAAACCACCAGGTTTTTGTAGTGATATTACCAGCCAGATCTTCTACCTGCACTTTTAACTGATGAACACCATAAGGGCAGCGCTCATCAAACACATATATCCAGCTTCTGCCTTTATCATTGGTAAATCGCAGCCACTGGCCATCCAGTTCTGCACGGAAACTTTTGATACCGAAATTATCTGTTGGGGTGAAAACGATGCGGGTGGAAGGACTGAGATTAACCGTGTCTCCTTTTCCCAGTTCACTAACATTTGGCGGCACCATGTCTGCAAAAGCCTGGAAACTGCCAAAATCACCAAACTCTGTAGTAAGCCATTGATCATTCCAACTGGCCTTTTTTGTTTCCTTACTGTTGCGATAACTTCTTTGTATCACCATCCTGTCGCGCCAGTTGGCAGGCACCGCCTGGTCTGGTTTGATGCGCACCACCAACCGGCCCTCTACCGGAATCGCCGGAGTATTGACCTGGTGTATGGCAGACACTGCATTTGATACAGCGGAAGCAGCACGATTGTAAACAGGATAAACAGTATCATACAAACAATTCTCCGGCAGATACATTTCAAAACCGGGTTTTTCCAGGATGTTTACATAATTCGGTATAAATGGTTTTACCGGATTATTTGCAACTGGTGTTGTTACCAGTTTTTCATCCAGCTGAACAGTGAAGTTCAATACAGACAGATTCTGGTAAGCGTCCTTCACCTCGATGCGGATAGTATGCTGGTTGGTATCTGCCAGCAATATCACGCCTTCAGCATTGGCAGGATGATACACACTGCTGGTATTCCCCGGAAGCCGGGAAAGATGCTGCACAAAAGGACCTCCATTAAAACGGAGTGTATAATCGATCTGGGCATTCAGATAGCCCGTTTGTTCATACCCGATGCTATCGAGGATAAATCCATTCACCACATGATCATCAAAATATAACCAGGCTGAATAAATACCATCTTCATTGCTTGATCCGCTGATGCGGTCAAAGGCATCAATAGCAAAACTGATTTTTCGTTTTCCTGTTTTTATTATAGCAGGTTTGGTCAACACATAACCTGCTGCTGTTTTCTTTACCGGGAAAAATTGCGGAGTGGCGCTATAGATAGTGCTGCTGCGGTCATACATAGCCAGCCTGCTAATAATGGGAGGAACGTTGTCCTGCAAGGGAAAACCAAATAAAAGAGGGTTCAGGCATTGCCCGCTCTTAGTATCCCTTATTTCAAAATGCACATGTGGACCCTGTGATCCTCCTGTAGTTCCGCTATAGGCAATGAAGCTGCCTTTTCTTACAGGGAACATGCCGGGAGGTATACCGAGTTCTACTGCCCAACTCTGCTGTTTGTATTGCTGCTCGGTTGCATACTTCTCCAGTTCGGGGGCAAAATCATTCAGGTGGCCATACAAAGTAGATAAGCCGTTTGGATGATTGATGATGATAAAGCGTCCGAAGCTCAAAGGCCGTATGCCCATATAAGCCACATATCCCTCTGCAGCTGCATATACCAGCTGGTTTACTTTCTGATCAGTCCTTATGTCTAACCCCATATGCCAGTGATTAGGCCGGAGTTCACCAAGATTGGCAACTATTTCAGGGGTCAGGTTCAGAGGCCAGCGGAAATATCCCTGCGGATAAATCGGTTTCTGAGAAAAAACAGCATTCTGTAGCAATAACAAACTAACGAGCGTAGTGGTAATAGATCGAATCATTAAATTAAAGTTAAGGCCAAAACTTTTTAGTTGATCTTTTGCAATTAAAAAGCACTTACTTCAAACTATAAATACCTATAGTTGTTAGAATAACATTAAGAAATAATACCCTGATAGTGGTATTGTAATTTGTGGCACGAAATTTTAGATTGCAGTGTCATATTTCTTCACTTGCTTAAAGAATAGTGTTATGAGAAAAGTTTTTTATTCAGCCGTGTTTAGCATGATCGTAATTGCAGGATTATTTATCGGAATGGTAAAAGGTCAGCAAGTACGCCAGAAATGGGTGGCAAAAATGAAGAACCGCCAGGTTGAGAAGAGAGGTCTGCAAACGGAACCGGAGAATATGGAATCGCAGGAGATTTTGTTGGATGAAATCGAAATGTCTACTTATCACAGTTAGATCATACAATTCCTTTCAAATCAAATCATACTTAGCGGTCTTTGGCCGCTTTTTTTGTGTCCGTACTATAGTTGTGGGAAACCATTTCGCAAAAACTTTATTTTCCTTCCCGGCAAACCACCCGATTCCCTTAATTTTGCGGAATTTGTTTATACATCCCGGGTACCCGGATCAACCTTTCTTAGTTAAAAATGCCAAAAGACACTTCCATTCGTTCGGTCCTGATCATCGGTTCAGGGCCTATTGTTATTGGTCAGGCCTGTGAATTTGACTATTCCGGCACACAAGCAGCTCGCAGCCTCCGCGAAGAAGGCGTGAAAGTTTATCTTATCAACAGCAATCCAGCCACCATCATGACCGACCCGATGATGGCCGATAAAGTGTATCTGCTCCCACTTACTGTAGAGAGCATTGAACAAATACTGGAGGAGAATCAGATTGATGCCGTGCTCCCAACCATGGGAGGGCAAACTGCCCTCAACCTGGCTAAGGAAGCAGAGGACCTCGGTATTTGGGAAAAATATAAAGTCCGCCTGATCGGGGTAGACATCAAAGCAATTGATAAAGCAGAAGACCGGGAGAAATTCCGCCAGTGGATGATCCAACTGGGCGTACCCGTGGCAACTGCAAAAACCGCAAACTCTTTCCTTGAAGGAAAAGAGTTTGCGCAGGAGATCGGATTTCCATTGGTGATCCGCCCATCCTTCACCCTTGGTGGAACCGGCGGTGGTTTTGTTCATGATAAAAATGACCTGGATGAAGCACTTAACCGTGGCCTCCAGGCATCACCCATACACGAAGTACTGGTTGAAAAAGCGGTACTTGGCTGGAAAGAATTTGAGCTCGAGTTGCTGCGTGACTCTGCTGATAACGTTTGTATCATTTGTACTGTAGAGAACTTCGACCCGATGGGTGTGCATACCGGAGACTCCATTACTGTTGCTCCTGCGATGACGCTCAGCGATACCGCCATGCAGCTCATGCGGAATACCGCCATCATGATGATGCGTGACCTTGGCAACTTCGCCGGAGGTTGTAATGTACAGTTCTCCCTTAACCCTGCAACAGAAGAGATCATCGCCATCGAGATCAACCCGCGCGTAAGCCGC
>CBHEUU010000336.1:0-5753 GCA_965990355.1 uncultured Chitinophagaceae bacterium | reverse complement strand
CACTTGTCCTTCTTGTTTTTATTCAGGGTGACTTTGTTTTCATGATAAGGCAACATCTCTCCAAAGCCGCCTATTCCCATTTTCCACGTGCCCGGTTCACAGCTTGCTTCTTTGAATGCTGCACCAATGGATAGTTCCGCTATTTCACGTTTCCATCCTTCACGGTTGGCGCTGCCCTGGTATCCGAAGCCGCGCAGGTAATCACGTTTATCGTCATAAACATTACGGAAGCGTGGGATATAGATACCTGTTGGCCGGCGGCCGTATACATACTTATCCTCATAACCTTCCACAGTACCTTCCGCACCTGCACCCAGGTGATGGTCCATTACATTGTGACCAAGTTCACCGCTGCTGCTGCCCAGTCCTTCCGGCCAGATGCCGGTAGCTGAATTCATCAGTATCCAGGTTGAGTTCAATGCAGATGCATTCAGGAAAATGATCTTTGCTTTGAACTCATAGGTTTTGTTAGTTTCTGCATCGAGCACTTCCACACCTGTAGCTTTCTTACTGTCTTTATCATACAAAACCTGTGTTACAATGGAAAACGGGCGCAATGTGAGATTGCCCGTTGCCATAGCTGCAGGCAAAGTGGCTGATTGCGTACTGAAATATGCTCCATAAGGGCAACCACGCCAGCAGCGGTTGCGGTACTGGCAATTCACGCGGTTCTGCTCTGGTTTTGGCTGCGTGATATTGGCTGAACGGCCAATGAACATATGGCGTTTGCCCTGGTATTTTTCTTTGATCCTTGCGGCTACATCTTTTTCTACAATATTCATATCCATTGCAGGCAGGAATTCACCATCCGGCAACACATCGAGACCTTGTTTGCTGCCCTGGATGCCGGCAAACCGTTCTGCATAACTATACCATGACGCCAAGTCTTTATACCGCATAGGCCAGTCAACACCGATGCCTTCTTTGGCATTTGCTTCAAAATCCCATTCATTAAAACGATAACTCTGGCGTCCCCAGGTGAGCGAACGGCCGCCTACATGATAGCCGCGGAACCAGGCAAAAGGTTTTGTTTCTGTATAAGGAGATTCCAGGTCTTTCACCCAGAAATCGAGAGTGGCTTCGTTCAATACATAATCCCTGCGTAAAACAGGATAATCTTTCAGCATCTGAATAGTGGGCCGGCTGGTGCGGTGTTCAAATTCCCATACTTCTTTGTTGGCGTTTACATACCCTTTAACGTGTTCTATGTCGCGCCCGCGCTCCAGTAATAATACCTTCAGCCCTTTTTCTGTGAGTTCTTTTGCTGCCCAGCCGCCGCTGATGCCGGAGCCGACTACAATAGCGTCGTAAGTATTGTCTGCCATAATCAGAATTTAACCGTTAATGATAAGTAAGGATAAGCAAGATACAGACCGGGGGTTATTCTCCCAACTGAACTTCATATAACTCCGGCCATTTCTTTCCGGTAATATAAATTTTTCTGGAACTGCTGTCATAAGCGATGCCATTCGGCACATCGGCGGCAGGATCTTTTGCTTTTACACGGTTCCAGATATCGGTAAGATCTATTTTTCCAACAATAGAGCCACTGCCTGGTTCTATTTTGAGGATATAAGGTGCCTGCCATTGATTGGCATAGATAAAGCCATCAATATATTCCAGCTCATTAAGATTGAAAGAAAGGCTGCCGGCTTCTGTGATCGTTTGTGTGCGCAGCAACTGGAACGTAGAAGGATCGTAATAATAAATATTGCTGCTGCCATCACTTACCAGCAGGTCTTTACCATCTGTGGTGATGCCCCAGCCTTGCGTATTGATCGGGAATTCTTTTACTTTTTTAAAGTCTTTGAGTGTATAAACAAACACTACTTTTTCCTGCCAGGTAAGCTGGTAAACGGTATCACGCAGAATGGTAATGCCTTCACCAAAATATTTTTGACCGAGTGACACCTGTTTTTCGATCTTACCGGTGGTCAGGTCAGTTTTCAACAGGTGGGAATGTCCATATTCCCCGGTGCCTTCGTAAAGCCCGCCCTTGTATACAATCAACCCCTGGGTAAAGGAGGATGTATCGTGGGGGTAGGTCTGGTGAATGGAATAGCTGATCGATTTTGGTGCATTGGCAGCAGCCGGGGCTGGTGTGTTGCCCGTATCCGGAGTATTGCTGTCGCTCTTATTATTATTACAGGCGATCAGTGACAGGAAAATAGCGCTTAACGAGACGATTCTTTTCATATTCATCGTGTTGTACATGGTAGACGAGTCCCGCAAAATTAAGGCAAGCTTTCCTGTTGTGTTGTTAAAGCCGGATTTGTTTTAAGGAAAGGTATCGTAAAAATACAGGGTAGGATTTCTAGCATTTTTCAATTTTAACGTATATATTTGACCCCGAGGTCAGCGGCCCACAATCTACCCTTCGAAATCATATCCCTCGAATACCCTTATTATTTTCCCTCGTCCTTTGTTACAGTTTTTCCAAATCCAGTGAATGCTGGTGTTAGCTTATTGCTGTACGCCAATGTTTAATGTTCACTCATGCGGAGTCTTCTTATGGGGATCCTGGTTTTGACGGTTTTAACCAGCCCTGTAATCGCACAGCAATCCTGCTACTCTTTTGAATATCAGCAGCAGGTGATGCGCAATAACCCCGGCCTTACGGCAGCCGTGCAGCAAGTGGAGCAATTTATCCAGGCGCAGCAGGGAAGTTCTCCTGTTGTGCAAACCAGCACCAACGGGGGCCCTCTTATTACTATACCAGTGGTAGTGCATGTAGTATACAATAAAGCAGGTGAAAATGTAAGCGATCAGGCTATTGCCAATATGATCAGCACCTTGAATCTTTGCTTCCGTAAAATGCACCCCGATACCATAAAAACGCCGCAGCGATTCAGTTCACTGTCTGCGGATTGCGAAATAGAATTTCAATTAGCTACTTCAGATCCCCAACGCAGGGCTACCAACGGCATCATCCGTAAGTATACAACGGTTTCCAACTGGGAAACCGACGATAAAGTAAAGTTCTCTGCCCAGTCGGGCGACAATGCCTGGGATGCCAAAAGCTATCTTAATATATGGATATGCAATCTCCGTTTTGTATCCGGCTATTCCAGTGTGCCCGGTGATGAAGCAGCAAAAGATGGGATAGTACTTAGCTATGGTGCTTTGGGTAAAACAATCGTGCATGAAACCGGCCATTGGCTGGGTCTGAAACATATCTGGGGTGATAAGAATTGCGGTGATGATGGAATAGCAGATACTCCCCAGCAATCAACCGCTACTCCAGGCTGTCCTTCCGGTATCCGTATTTCCTGTTCCAATGGCCCTAATGGCGACATGTACATGAATTATATGGACGTTACCCAGGATGCCTGTGTCAATCTTTTCACAAAGGGGCAAAAGCAACGGATGCAGGCGCTTTTCAAAAGCGGCGGACTGCGTTATTCTTTATTTGCATCTACTGGTTTGAAAGAACCACTTTACCAGGAAATTCCTTTGCCACAGGATACAACCACAGTAACAAGGCCTGCAGTATTGCAGCAGCCAGCTCTTTATCCCAATCCCGCCATCAATGAGATCACACTTGATCTGGCCAATGATCTTCAATGGGTAGGGAAAACTGTTTATATCAGCAATGCTCAGGGACTTACAGTGATGCAACAACAGGTAAGTGCCAAACTGCAGCGTATTGATATCAGCAAATTGCGGGCAGGCATGTATTTCCTGAATGCAAAAAGGGAAGATGGTGTAGCGATCAAACAGAAGTTTATCAAACTTTGATTAATTCGCGCTCATTAGCGTTTTTACACGAACTGCTCCAGCAGCGCAATCCTTTTTTCAATAGGAGGGTGTGTGGCAAATAAATTATCCCAGGATGCTGATTTATGAACGGAAGGTTTGGGATTATCAATGAACAATTGCGCCACATCGCGGCTTTCCACCGCTTCAATCAATGGGTCACCGGATATTTTGCGAAGTGCCGATGCCAGTGCATAAGGTTTCTTTGTAAGATCAGATGCTCCTGCATCTGCCAGGTATTCCCGCCGGCGGCTTATACCAAAGCGCAGCAGCAGGGAAATAAAATAAGCAACCGCAGTGATCACGATGGCAAAGAGAATAATGGCACCTGTGCCTTTTCCATCCTTATTACTTTTTCTTCCCCCCGAAAAACGCAGGCTACGGAAAGCAATTTCTGCCAGAAAAGAAAATATGCCTACAAAAATGATTGAGACAATCAGCAGTCGCACATCCCTGTTGCGGATATGCGTAAGCTCATGCGCCAGCACTCCTTCCAATTCTTCATCATTCAGCTTCTCAATAATGCCGGTTGAAAGTGAAATGGAATAATTGTTTTCATTGATACCGCTGGCAAATGCATTCAATGAATCATCGGGGATGATGTACAACTTTGGCATTTTCATGCCTGCAGCGATACAAAGATTTTCAAGCAGGTTATACACTCTCTTATTACTGGTTCGTTCCAATGGCTTGGCGCCTGTAGCCAGTCTTATCATCACAGCATGTCCCATCCACGCGATCAGGAACCAGATAGCAGTGCCTGCAAGCACAAATGGAATGATCCGTATAAAATATTCATTGGAAGATGTGGTATCCCCGTCTGCTGCAAACAGAATAGTTGCATAACATATTGCCAGCAGCAATGCGGGAAATGCAATCAGCAATAGTAATGAATAAGTATTATTCCGCTGGATCTGCCTGCTTAAGCCCGTATATGGAATCGGTCCGGAACTGATGGCTGGTCGTTTATGGTTTGTGAGTTGTTATTATTATTTAAAGCTAACCTTAGGTGGTTCTTCCATCTGTCTTCTCAGGTCAGTGCCAAGATCAAAGAACACTTCACGATTGAACCCAAAGTTCCGGGCAATAAGATTGCTGGGGAATGATTCCACTGCATTATTGTATTCAGTAGTGGCACCATTGAAGAAACGCCTGGATGCAGCCAGTTTGTTTTCAATATCGCTGAGCTCTTCCTGCAGTTGCAGAAAATTCTGATTGGCTTTCAGATCGGGATAAGCTTCCACCTGCACTTTCAATCCCTGCAGTGCACTGGTCAGTTGTTGTTCTGCTACAATCTTATCATCAATGGTTTTTGCATTGATGGCAGCAGTTCTGGCTTCAGTTACTTTCAGCAGCACTTCTTTTTCATGCGAAGCATATCCTTTAACTGTTTCTACGAGCTGTGGCACCAGGTCATGCCGCTGGCGCAATTGCACATCAATATCTGCAAAAGCATTCTGCCGCCTGTTGCGCAGCTTTACCAGGCTATTATAAAGAGTGACCAGCCAAATAGCGATCACGACCAGGATAACAATGAGGATGATCATGTAGTGGGGTTTAGAGATGTTGAAATTAATAAAAAAACCAGGAACAATGAGTGTTCCTGGTGTAACTGGTTGCCTGCAGCCTGCAAGCTGTCGGTTTTTTTATTGGAAGATCTTGCCAAAGAAGGTCTTCATATCCTGCCAGGAGGCCGAATCTGCCGCAGCATTATAAGCAATCGGCAGGTTGAATTTCTTGCCGTTTTCGGTAGAAGCCGGATTAGTAAATGCATGAGTAGCATTTTCATACGCCTTGAAAGTATAATTGGCGCCTACTGAATCCATTTCTTTTTTGAATTTTTCCACCTCAGCGGCTGGCACAAAAGGATCGGCTGATCCATGACAAACAAGAATTGCTGCTTTCAAAGAATTCTTATAAGCCGGCACACCAATGAGGTAGCCATGAAAGATAACCACACCATTCAGGTTATCACCCAGCCTAGCCATATTCAATAC
>CBHEUU010000335.1:0-5763 GCA_965990355.1 uncultured Chitinophagaceae bacterium | reverse complement strand
TTTTACCTATGCGCAGGAGAAACTTTCTGCAGTGCCTATTGCGGATTTTAAAGCAGAAAATGTTCCTCTCGGTGAAGCACTGCAACTGCTGCAAAAAAATCACGGGTTGCAGTTTGCCGTGAAAGATGGAAATATTTCTGTGAAACCTGGCAAACAGGAAGTCATGCCAACGACCCATGTGTCTAAAAAAGCGACAGGCAAGGTAGCCGGCAAAATCATTGATGAGGAAAATAGCCAGCCGATAGTCGGAGCCAGTATCCGTATTGGTGATAAAGGCACCACTACAGACCTTGACGGTTTTTTTAGCATAACGCTTCCCAAAGGAGAGTATACTGCCACTGTAAGCTATGTGGGTTATATTTCAAAGGAAGTGAGTGAGGTTGTAGTAAAAGATGACCAAACATTTGAACTGAACATAACGCTAAAAAGAGAAAAAGGGAGTCTTTCTGCAGTAGTAGTAAAAGCATCTGCCAGAAATGAAACAGCAGCATCACTGTATGCAAGGCAAAAAAATGCTGCAGGTATAACTGATGGGATCAGTGCTGAACAGATTTCCCGCACACCAGATAAGAATATTGCTGAAACACTCAAGCGTATCAGTGGCCTCACCAATTTGGATAATAAGTATGTAGTAGTGCGGGGACTGAGCGAACGGTATAACCAGGCAATGATGAATGGACAGATGATGCCCAGCACTGAACTTAACCGGAAGAATTTCAGCTATGATATTATTCCTGCTAACCTGGTGGATAATGTAATTGTGAGCAAAACCATCACACCCGACCAAAGTGCTGAGTTTGGTGGTGGACTGGTGCAGATCAATACCAAAGACATTCCTTCATAAAATTTTTTATCGCTCACTGTCGGCAGCAGTTATAATGATAAAACGACCGGCAAGAATTTCCGTTCTCCTAAAATAGATAAGTCACAGTATACAGGAGGAATTCCGGACAACCGGAATTTATTCGGTACCCTTGATTGGAAAAGCAGGAACGAAATTATCAACAGCGGCAATCTTTTGCCAGGAGCAACGGATGAAAGATCTTTTAAAGATCCGGCTGCCGTTTCCAATAATTGGGGGTTGTATAATTATACGCCACTGCCTTCTTTTAACGGCCAGCTTTCATTGGGGCGTACTGTGTCTTTGCAGCATGAACGGAAATTGGGATTTACAGCTTCTGCCAGTTACCGTAACACCTGGCAAACACAGGATGTGCGCATGAGTCGTGATGGCTATTATCCCACAGATGCTTTAAGTGAACGGGTCGGCTTTAAAGGGAAAAGATATGGTTTTACTACCGATATCGGTGGCCTGGCAGGTATAGGTTACCGTGGTAAGACCAGTAAAATAAGCCTGCAAACAATTTACCTCCGCACTCTCGATCAACAGTTTGTTTTGGGCAGGGGTATTCAGCAGGACAACGGGGAAACAGTAGGATATTACGACCTGTTCACCGCTACAAAACTTTGGCAAAGCCAGGTAAAAAGCGAACATGCCCTGGGTAAGAGAGGAACAAAGTTTAACCTGGCGCTGAGCTATACATTACTTGACCGCCTGAAACCGGACAACAAAACCGCCAACCTGGCATATGTAGGAAAAGGGGAAGACCATCCCGATAACGCGCAGTCAGATTTTAGTGTGACAAGCGCGACGAGCTCGGGCATAAACGCGGGAGCACTCCGTTGGTGGAGCAGGGCTTTGGAAAAAAACCTGGCATGGAATGCGGATTTTTCACTTCCGTTTAAATTCGATATTGGTAAAACTGCAGTTACCAACATGTTCAAAGCTGGTTATGCCGGCTGGCGTAAAGACAGGTTGTTTTGGGTATTCATAACCGGGTCAAAATTTTTTACCAGTGGGAAAGCTGAGCCTTTAAGTGAAGTTTTTAATCCGGCTGAAGGAGGAGAGATATTCTCTCCGCGTTTTGGAGATGATTTTCATAAGAAGCCTGAACTCCATGCAGGTTATATGATGATGGATAATAAGATTGGTAATAAGCTGCGGCTTGTTTGGGGAGCGAGGGCAGAGTATTATAATTTGAATGGTTTTAATTCCCTGTTGGAAAGCTTTATAGAAACGCAGCGGCAATATAACAATGATCTTACTGATTACAGCGACCTGTTTAACCGCGAGCCTGACTGGAACCTGTTCCCATCAGCCAACATAACATACAGCCTTACTCCAAAAATGAACCTGCGGTTGGCTTATTCCAAAAGTATTATCCGGCCCGATATAAGGGAAATATCTTTCTTCAGGGAATATGATTTTGAGCTCGGCGGAAGTTACTGGAGCCAGGCACCTATTATCTCCACCAAGATCCATCACTACGATTTCCGCTATGAATGGTACCCTGCAGCAGGAGAAGTGCTTTCGCTTTCACTGTTCTATAAAAAGTTGCTTTATCCAATGGAGATATTTGCCATGCCCAATCGTTTGTTTGAGCTCAGGAACGATAAGGATGCTATTAATAAAGGAATAGAAATAGAAGCGCGTAAATCGTTTGCTTTTACCGACATACCGGTGCTTAAGAATATTACACTGTACGGGAACTTTACCCGGCTGTTTTCTACAGTGAGGCAAATGGAAATAGACTACGAAGGAACGGATGCCAATAACCCATATAAATTATTTGTAGTGGAAAAAGTGGGTGCTGAAGAAAAACGTCCGCAATCGGGAGCCAGCAATTTTATTTACAATGCAGGCTTGTATTATGATCACAAATCTTTTTCGCTTAGCAGTAGTTTTAATTTTATTACCAACCGCTTTTACAGAGTAGGAGATATTAATACAGGCTCTTTATATGAGCAGCCTATGAAATCATTGGATGCACAACTGGCCTTCAGGTTGTTTAAGAACAAGGGATCGGTTAAGCTGAACGTGAGCAACCTGCTGAACAGCAAATATATTATTTATACAAACATTTTTGAGGGGGGAACTACTTATCCTCAGGACGGAAGACAACCCACCACAAAGGAATTGCGGTACCAGCAAAGCGACATAATAGATTATGAGGCAGCACCCGGACGCACTTATTCCTTAAGCTTCAGTTATAATTTTTAATTAATTCAAAGAAGGACAATATGAAAAAGAATGTAGCAGGCCTGTTATTCGCTTGTATCTGCATGGTAATTGTTTCCTGCAGTAAAGAAGAAGCAGCTGATAAGAAAACATATTATGCGAATGTAGAGGGAGAGATCAAGAGTCTTCCTGGCACACCAGGTATGGATATATACATCAACAATAATAAAGTGCTGACAATGGAATCTGGCGGCTTCTTTGGCCAGGCCGGTACCCTTCCCGTTACTGCAGGAGAACCTGTGGTCCTGGAGTTTAAGAAGAAGGATACGGACACTTTGTTGATAGACACCACGTTTACAATTGCCAGGGGAGAAACAGCCAACTTTAAGATCGCTTATAGTGAGACATTTGGTATAAAAGGCTTTGTACAACCCAGACCAGTAGCGGCGGATTCTGTAAGCATTCAATTCATTAACTCGTTGAGTGAACAGTACAGTCCCGCAGGGGGGCTGGATTTATATATATGCAAATACGGTTTGTATACAGGTGAAATTACAGACACCACCGCCATTCTTCCCAATTTTGAAAAAGGAAAAGCAATGCCCATTCTTACCCTTCCCGCAGATGATCCCAATACTGCAAGTTTTATGTACGTAGGAATGTTGAAAGACAGACAAACCGGCGAGTTTATATTTAATCAGGGTTTGGGCTTGAATATTTTCATGGTTTTGAATGATTGGTATTATTACCCGGGAAAATACAGCATTGGCATAGTAGTTGACGAATGGGGATTCATATCCACCAATCTCATTGACCTGTAAGAACTATATTTTAAATCATTGCAGTTTTGGCGATAAAGAAGCACTTCATGAAACGTATTTTCCGGTCAATTAAGGCTTTCTTTTATACACATATCGCCATGTGGGAAGAACAATTTAATCCCCATTCCCTCCAACAACCGGCCGCCGATGTGAATGCTTTGCGTTCCTCGGTAGGCCGGTTCTATAAATACAATGGGCCGGGATTGGTCTACCTGTTCCTGTATGAGCCTTGTTATGACAGCGCTATTGAAGGGCTGCGGTCAGAAGGCTGGCAGGTGCAATTGCAGACCGGCGCAGATGGCGAATTGTATTGCGCTGTGAAAGCGATAATCAATCCTTCACACAACGAACAGACAACCCACTCCGCGCCTCAACATAATTTGTAGATACCATTGTGACGTTGTTAGAAATGGTATAGTACCATGCACCAGCTTCTTTTGGCGTGGATGACCAGAACCAGCCAACATAACCCATATCGCCGAATCCTGCGAGACTGCTGTTGCTGCCACCACGTCCGCCGCCAGGAACTGCTGAAAAGCCGCTGCTATTATCTGCCCCGGTATTCGGGCTGATCCATAAATTAGAAACAGCTTTCATTTTGCCTCCTGCCACCTGGAAGCCGCCTAAATAATTTATTAATGTGATCCACTCTGCGTCGGTAGGCACATGCCATCCCTGTGGCGCTAATTTGCCTGAGTTTACCGCGTACCAGTTGTATAGTTTTCCATAAGCAGTATTGTGGGCTGCATCATTGTTATAGTGACACCAGCCTCCTGTGGTTACAGTCAACCAACTTTCAGGTGGTCCGAACGCAGGCTGGACCTCGGGTATGAGTGATCCATCTTTATAGTGGGTCACTTTCAGGTTTTCTGCCATCCATGTTTGTGTGCCTATCTTCACTACTTTGTATACATTGCCATCTACATCGGTCACATCGCTTAAAGCAGCTTGTGTGGTGAAGGAGCGTTCGTTGCCATAAGCGGTGCCTATGCTATTGGTGGCATAAGCCCGTACATAATATTGGGTGCCGGCGTTAAGTCCGGTGATACTGCTGATGAAACTTCCCGGGCCGGTACCGTCTGTGGTTTTGTTGCCGGCAATAGTAGGCGAAGGATTTGTGCTCCAGCATACACCTCTTGCAGTAATGGCCACTCCGCCATCACTGGTAATAGTTCCGCCACTGGTTGCTGCAGTAGCTTCAATATTGCTTATTTCAGTGGTGGTTATAACTGGCACTTCGTGCGGTGGATCTTCTGGTCCGGGAGGATCATCCTTGGTGCAGGAGACTACACTGAATGTAGCTGCTGTAAGCATGATTGCCAGAAGTTTGCTGATGCTTTTCATGTGAGTCTGTTTTAAGGTTATTGCTTTGTCAATTTTTGCGATTGATCTGGCAACAAATTTTGCAAACAATAAATAGCCAGTCAACCCCAATACGGGGGATGACCGGCTTCCTCAAAAGCTCAATGAAAAATCAGTTGGGGCCTGTATTATTCACGGCGAAGACTCTTTACAGGATTTATCACCGCAGCCTTTATAGCCTGGAAACTTACTGTTATTAAAGCAATAAGAATTGGCAATACACTTGCCACCAGAAATATCTCCCAGCCAATGCTGATACGGTATGCGTAATCCTGCAGCCACCTGCTCATGGCAAACCAGGAAACAGGCATGGCAATAACAAAAGCGATCAACACGAGTCGCACAAAATCTTTAGCCAGTAGGGCAGTGATGCTGGAAACACTGGCTCCCAGCACTTTTCTGATACCAATTTCTTTGATTCGCAGCTGCATTATATAAGAGGATAAACCAAACAAGCCAAAGCATGCCAGTGCTGTGCCGATGACCGTAAAAATATTCATTACCCTGCCAAGCCTTATTTCCGATTGATACAGCTTGTCATAATCTTCATCCAGGAAATGA
>CBHEUU010000334.1:0-5766 GCA_965990355.1 uncultured Chitinophagaceae bacterium | reverse complement strand
TCTTCATTTCCACCGGAAGGGTGGGAGATGCAAAAAGTGAAATAGAAATCAATGTTCTTCTTTTTGGCTACGCGCAGGTAGGCTTTAATGATCTCATCCCAGTCGTCGTTTCCCAACGTATAATAAAACTGGAACCCATCAATGCCGCTTTGCTTCGCTGCTGTCATTTCAAACTCTACTGCTTCGTCGAGGGATGCTTCTGATAAAAAAGAATCTGCCAGAGGCTTTACCTGCGTTAGTCCACCCAATGACGCGGTGATATTGCCATAAGGGGCATAATAATCAGGATTACAACTGTCTTCCATTTTATGCCCTTTATAGCGGATGATATTGGTCATGCAATGAGCCATTACCAGTTTCCGGCTGGTGATGGGCAGGCTTAATTCCGCCCTGTTTTTTAATCCGTCCTCTTGCAGATAGCCTGGTTTACCTAACGTCAGCCATCCGCCGGCAAAAAGAACAACTGCTACAGACAGGATGCCTGTACGGTAAAGAATGGAATGCATGGAATGTTTTTTACCAGGTTAATTAATATCCCGGGTTTTGCTTACCGGCCAGTTGTGCATTGGTGCTCATTTCGCTGAATGGTATAGGGAATGAGTAAGAACGGTTTTCTGCCCATTGCGAAGAGCCACCTGTTGGCAGCAATACATTATAATAGGCTGCTTCACCTGCACCGATACGCCACCTGCCCACATCAAACCACCAATGTCCTTCAGCAAACAACTCTGCATAACGTTCATAACGGAGAGGGTTATTGGCAAGATTGGCGTCGGTTGCTTTTGTGGGAGCTGTAAGGCTTGCATAGTCAACCGGTGATGCGGCATTTACCGGATAATCATAAGCCCTGCGTTTGACTTTATTGATATATTCCAGGGCAGTGGCATTTTCTCCGGAGTTCATACAGGCTTCTGCATATAATAAATACACATCGGCCAACCTTAAGATATAAAGATTGGATGCATCGGCTGCATTATAAGCATGTACATTATCATCAATCGTCTGGTATTTTTTAAAACTCCAGCCCTGGAAGAACTGGCGGATGCCGGTGCCGATATTGGAACATTTGGCAACAGGCCTTAACACACCGCCCATTTTTACAGTATCAACCCAGGGTTGCAATGCATTTACATAAAGACGTGGATCAACTGTTTTGTTTACGCGCATGGCTTTGGATGCAGCCATAGTCACGGGGTCCATCATTTGCGGAGTGTTGGTAGGACTGGCAGGCAGGGCAGGGTTATAATTCGGGTTGACCACCAATGTGTAAATAGGAAGATTGAATCCAAAACGGAGCAAATTTTTATCATGCACGAATTCATTGGAATAACCTAAAGTGTTATCACCTCCATCTTCTGTGCCGCCGGTGCCAACGCAGCTCGGTGCCCATATCACGCCTTGCGTTGTAGTCAGGTTTTTATTGGGAAAATCACCAAACACACCGTAAGCAGCCGCAACACGGTCAACATTGATCTCAAATAAAGATTCTTCGTTGAACTCATTGTTGGGGTTGCCATTAAATGCATCACGGTATTTAGCGAAAGGCATTAATGATTTGCCGCTGTTGGTGATCACATCCAGCAAAGTGGTTTTAGCATTGGTCCAATCCTGTGTGAACACATACGCTTTGCCAAGCAGGGCTTTAGCCGACCATTTGCTGGCGCGTCCTTTATTCGGGCCACTCCATACAGCCCCATCTAATAAGCTTGCCGATTCTTTGAGATCATTGATAATAAAATCCCAGACCTCGCGCACAGTTTTCCTGGGCTGTTGTGTTTCTGCCAGTGTTCCTGGAATTTCAGTATAGACAGGTACGCCCATTTTATCGCCACCTGCTCCATTGATGATGTATGATTCTCCAAAGAAACATTCCAGCAGGTAATAATAATAAGCTCTCAGGAAGTGAGCTTCGCCACGCATATAGTTCACCATCTGCTGTTCAGAAGGCGCCATAAAATTCTCTTCATAAAAATCAGCTCTCTCCAGGAAAGCATTGGTTTGTTTTACACCGATATATAAGCCTCTCCAGAGGTCAGTGATATTACCATTGGAAACGCTGAGTTTATTGAAAGCTAATTCCGTCCAACCGGCATCACCGCCGTAAGCGAGATCTGCTGCGTGTTCACTGCAAACAAAAACCTTACAGTTCAGCTGGAAGCCGGCAAGTTCGGTAGAACGGTAATTACCATAAGCAGCACCTAATATACCGGTGAGATCAGCCAGGCTTTTAGGATATTCGCCGCTGCTGTATTTATCTTTTTGAGAAACGTCCTTTGGATCTTTGGTGCAGCTCAGTATACCAAGCGATGCAACCGCTATAACGATTATCTTTTTTAACATAGCAATGTTTTTTGAAGTCAGCATTTTTTAGAAACTAAGATCGAGTCCAACAGAATATATCCTTGCATTAGGGTAGCGCCAGGGAGCGTCAATTCCTCTTGTGTTCACACCTCCATTGAGATTGATGTTCTGGCTGCCCAGTTCAGGATCTATACCGCTATAACTGGTGATACAAAAAAGATTGTTGGCCATGAAATACAGCCTTGCATTTTGTATATATGCCTTTTTCAGCCAGGGGCCTGAGAAATTATAACCCAGCTGCAGGTTTTTTAATTTCAGATAGCTGCCGTTTTCCACGAAATAGCTGCTTGCATACGAGTAATTGTGATTGGGGTCAGCTGTAAAGCTGTTGCCGTTGATCACGCCAATACGTGGCTGATCGGTCAATCCATTGTCACCCAGGAATGATGCACCAAATACTTTTGATGTTGTATTACCATCGCTGAATAAAGACATGGCATAAGGTGCTACACCATTGAAGATGTCTACGCCAGCCACACCGTTAAAGAGCAGGGCCAGGTCAAATCCTTTCCAGTTCAGATTGATATTAGCCCCATATACAAACTTGGGATAAGGGTTGCCAATGACAGTGCGGTCCTGGTCATTGATCTTTCCATCTTTATTTATATCTGCAAACATCAGGTCGCCGATATTGGCTGTATATCCATCCTGCTGAGGATGATTGGCGATCTGCTCTGCATTCTGGTAAATACCTTCCACTTTATAACCATAGAATTGTCCGAAAGCATTCCCTGCTTTTGTGTAAGTGAGTGGTTGATTTACCATGATGCCGAATGTGGCATTACCATAGTTGTTGTCACCTACGAGAATGGGATTATCATTGATATTATCCAGGTTCAGCACTTTATTCTTATTAAAGGCGCCATTCACGCTTACTGAATAACTGAAATCCTTACTGGAGTTTTTATATCCTGCCAGGAATTCCCAACCCCTGTTGCGAACAGATCCAATATTCGTTTTAAAGATGCCGCCAGGCATACCTACACTCGGAGGAATGGGCAGTCCATATAGCATGTCTTTGGTGGTTTTATTATACCAGTCGAGGCTGAAGAAGATACTGCCATTCATTGCTTCACCATCCAGCCCGATATTGGTTTCATATAAACTTTCCCATTTGATATTTGGGTTGGCGATATTGTTTTGAGAATAGTTCAGTGTAGGACTTCCACCCGGACTGAAATTCTGCGCATTCGCATAATCATAAGCAGAAAGGAATAAATATGGTTCGATATTGCTATTGCCCAGTACACCATAGCTACCCCGGAGTTTCAACAGATTGAAGCCGGGCAGTACTGATTTAAAGAAAGGTTCCTCACTGATACGCCAGCCAACCGAACCTGCAGGGAAAACACCATACTGGTTACCGGGGCCAAACACAGTGAAGTTGCCATCGCGGCGGATAGAGAAGGATGCATAGTATTTCTTGGCAAAATCATAGTTCACTCTTCCAAACAGCGATTTCACCAATCCATTCGGATCATAACCACCATTGCTCAGGTTCAACACAGATTCTGAAGTAACCAGGTAAGCATAAGAAGAACCGCCTACAAAAGTGGAACTGGAAATAATGCCATTGAATACAGAAGAGAACTGCTCATAACCTGCCAGTGCATTGATGGTATGCTTTCCATAAGTATGATCGAAGGAAAGGATATAGTTATAAAAAGTTGTTTTGGTAGAAGCAACTCTTTTAGATAAACTGTTGGCCGGAACAGAAACAGGTCCTGTGCTGTAAGCATCCTGGTAATAATTATCTTCTTCGTTGTAATAGGTATAACCCAGGGTAGTGCGGAAGGTCAGGTATAAAGGCAGTTTGATCTCTGCATACACATTGCCCTGGAAATTCATTTGCTTAAAATCTTTATCGGCTGTCATGATCTGCGCCACGAGGTTAGGACCTACAAAACCAGGAGGCTGCTGTCCCCAGGGATTTTCTGGTTTGCCGCTATACACCGGCATGATAGGAACAGAACGGAAAGGCGGGTTGATAGGAGTGATCGCGATCGGTGCAGTATTTCTCTGCCAGGCATAGATCTGTTCGCCGATCTTGATACGGTTTCCGAGTTTGATATCGGTATTCACCCGCGCACCTGCGAGCGAAGATTTATTATCGAGGTAAATGCCTTTCTGATTATTATAAAAACCGGAAACGAAATAATTCACCGCAGGAGAAGCGCCGGAGATAGATAGATTGTAGTTGGATTCAGTTCCGTTGCGGAAGATCTCATCCACCCAATCCGTATCAGGCAATGTATCGATCTGCGTGCGGCCAACATAGTTGCCATCAAGCGTAAGTTGTTTTACTTTCACAAAATCATCACGGCCCAACAGTTTCATTACTCTTGGTTTGGTAACACCATAGCGGGCATTGAAGTTGACGGCAGGTTTGGCTCCCTGTCCTTTTTTGGTGGTGATGATGATCACTCCACCTGCAGCTGCTGAACCATAAATGGACGCAGCGCTTGCATCTTTCATGATATCAATGGTGGCAATATCCTGCACATTGATATTATCACCCGATTGACGGATACCATCCACGATATACAATGGTTGCGGTTGGTTCAGACTTGATACACCGCGGATCGTGATCTGCGAAGGTGCGCCGGGTTCACCAGTGGCTTTGATCACTTCCACACCAGCTACACGTCCCTGCAGCGCTTCCGCCACATTGGTCACCGGGAGGTTTTTAATGGCTTCACCTTTTACGGAACCAATAGCACCGGTTACATCTTTTTTCCGTTGCGTGCCATAACCCACTACCACTACTTCATCCAGCGCTCCTTTTGTACCGGGTTGCAGGGTCACTGTAACAGCGCTTTGATTGCTTATTGTTATTTCCTGGTCGGCATAGCCAACATAAGAGATCACCAGGGCATTTACATTGGAAGCAACAGTGATCCTGAAAGTACCGAGATCATCCGTGGTTACACCGGCCGACTGGCCTTTGGCCACTACTGATGCACCCTGTAAGGGTGTGCCGGCATCGGATTTGACCACTCCCGTGATGGTTTTAGTCTGGGCGTAAACCAACTGCTGGCAGAGCAGCAGCATACAACCCAGGAGACATTGGAACAGCAATCGCTTTTTGATCATAGAACAGTTGTTTTAAAGTTTGAAATAGATGTTCGGGTAAAACAGAAGGAAAGCTTGCAAAAGAAGGGGAGTGGGTTTCTTTGCAGATAAAGACCAGGAAGGCAGGTCAAAAGAATGAACCAACTTTTCATATTACAAGCAATTATTTTGGTAGTCCGGTCGCTTTGGAGATGTAATAAGGAAGACCGGTTTTCCGGAATCAAAACAAAGAAATGAAGGAGGCGAAAACAATTTCTATACCCGAACTATAAGAAATATCGGGAATAAAGACGGGAATGGTTAAAATAAATATTTTGTAATCAAATTGTTATG
>CBHEUU010000333.1:0-5768 GCA_965990355.1 uncultured Chitinophagaceae bacterium | reverse complement strand
TAATGATGGCGACTTTACTGATGCCGGTGAAAATATTGCCACCAGTGCTGCCATAAACGGGAACGGTGATTTCAATACGAATATTACCATTCCTTCAACCCTTGCTGTTGGCAGATATACCATCCTCCGTATCGTAATGCAGGAAACCAGCAATGCTGCTGCCATTACTCCATGCGGCTCCTATACCAAAGGAGAAACACAGGACTATCGCCTGCTGATCACAACTCCCTCAAATGATGTGGGCGTTACTGCGCTCGTTTCACCTGATGCCAGCAATTGCGGCGGAACAGGGCAGTATGTTGCTGCGCGCTTCCGCAATTTCGGTAGCGCTTCCAAAACCAATTTCCCTGTAACAGCTGTAATAAAACAAGGTGCAACCACGATAGCAACATTGAATGAAACATTCAAGGCTACTGTCGGCGGACAAAGTGATGCTGTTCATACTTTCCAGACCCCGGTAGATTTTGTATCAGGTCAAACTTACAGTATCACCGTTTCTGCCACTGTAACCGGCGATCAGAATCTTGTTAATAACGAATCAGTATTCACTGTAGTTACCCGTGCGCAAACAGCTGCCCCGGTTGGCACGGCCGTTATTTGTGGCACGCAAGCGCAATTGAGTGCTACAGCTGTTGCCTCCAGGGCGCCTTACAACTGGTATGCTACAACCTCAGCCACTACGCCATTGGCTACAGGAACAACTGCAACAACAACAACAATCCAGGCCAGTTATTTTTTAAGTACCGGTGAAACCAATAAACTGGGAGCAGCCAACAAAATGGTATTCCCGGAAGGCTCTTATCTTGGCACTGGTTCATCAAACGCTCTCAAATTCAGTGTTACCACCCCATTCACATTAAAGAATGCACGTCTTTATATAGGCAGCGGTGGCAAACTGACTTTTGAATTGCGTCAAATTGCATCTGAAAGCAGTACAGGATATTCCTATTATATTCCGCCTGTTTCCTCCACCGTCGTAGATGTGTATGATACTTCTCCCAGCTCGAACCCGACAGGAAACGATGCAAGCGATCCGGGGGCTGTCTACACGCTCAACATAAACTTCCCTGAAGCCGGAGATTATTATCTTGCTGTAATACCAAGCGATGGAGCAACCATTTTCAGGAATAACAATATCGCTACAACGCCTTATCCTTATTCTGTGCCCGGAGTAGTAACCATTCCGCGAAGCAGTGCAGCAAGCGCAACTGACCCTGACTACAGCCAGAAGTTTTATTACTATTATTATGATATGCAAGTGGAAATGGCAACCTGCCCATCCGGCCGGGTTCAGGTTGTTGCAACTACCAACCCCACTCCTGTCATAACTAATAATGGAAACGTATTGACCAGCTCAATTGTAAGCGGCAACCAGTGGTACCTGAATGGAGGGATCATCAGCGGGGCAACCAGTCAAAGCTATACAGCCACAGCAGATGGCATTTATACAACGAAAGTAACGACAGGTAACTGCACCTTGACCTCTAATGAGATCAATATCACCACCACTGCGGTTCCAAATGTTGATCCTGCTGAAATTGGTATGAAGGTTTTACCCAACCCCGCTCCAGGCGGACAGTTTACGCTGCAACTTGAAACAATCACCAGAAGCAATCTTGATATCATACTGGTAAGTACAACCGGGCAACAAGTATATAAAACACAGGTGCCTGACGTTACAGGACGTTTCTCGAAACTGATCAATCCTGGAAAAATAGCTGCAGGTGTTTACTATTTACGTGTAATGCATGATAAGAAAAACTATATCCAGAAAATAATAGTACTTGAATAATGTTTGCTTAAAAAATAAGAGAACATATTGATAACATAAAAGGCCCCGGTCTCCCGGGGCCTTTGGTATTCTGAACCGTCCAAGTTCAAGTCTTTTATTGTTGCAGCACCACTTCGCCGATATCCACCGGTTGATCCTTTACTTCAATATTATCAAACGTTACATCTTTATAAGGATCTTTTGCATCTACGATCACTTTATATGTACCACCTTTTACTGCCAGTGAGAAAGTACCGGAAGTAACGGTACCTTTTGTTGAGTCACTGCCAGAAATAGCCCATACTGCATCCGCACCATCAGCGGGAGTGACCTTGCCTGTAATGCTTCCTTGTGGTTCTGTAAACGCCAACACAGTAACAGCAACAGCTGCAATTATGCCACAGGAGAGAAAACTTTTTTTCATGATATTCAGTTTATGATTTAAAAAACGAAATTCGATTCACTGTGGTTTATTGTTATTAAAAGCATTAATTGAAAGTCAACTACTATGCCAAACGGATTTATATGTGGAAAACTCGCTTGAATTCCAAAGAGATGTTAAAACTATCTATCCGGGTTATTCAGGCGATTGCAATACTTCTTTGTATATTACTTTAAATTTATACCTGATGGCTGTTCAACCCTGGCGTACCGGTAAAGTAATCCGCATAGAGCAGGAAACTTACAATACCCGCCGCTACTGGATAGAAGTGCCGGAACTGGCTTCTTTTGATTTCACACCCGGCCAGTTTGTAACGCTTGACTTGCCTATCCACGAGAAACCTGCTAAACGCTGGCGCAGTTATTCCATCGCCAGTTGGCCCGATGGATCCAATGTATTTGAACTGGTGATCGTACTGCTGGAAGGAGGGGCAGGCACCACTTATCTTTTCAATGAGATCAATGTTGGCAGTGAACTGATCCTGCGCGGCCCGCAAGGCGTATTTGTACTGCATGAAGAACAGTTGAACAGAGACCTGTTTCTTATCTGCACCGGTACCGGTATTGCTCCCTTCCGCAGCATGGTACATCATATCTGGCGGAATAATATCGCCCACCGCCATATCTACATCATCTATGGCTGCCGCACAAAAAAGGATTTGTTATACTATGACGAGTTGAACGCGCTGGAGCTGGAAAATTTCCATTATATCCCTACCCTTTCCCGTGAAGAATGGGAAGGAAAAAGCGGATATGTGCACTCCATTTATGAAGAGCATTGCTCCGGCAAACCAGCAGCAGCATTTTTATTATGCGGTTGGAAAAATATGATTGATGAAGCAAAGCAACGGATCGTGGCAATGGGATATGACAAGAAGGATATTCACCAGGAATTGTACGGGTAAATAAACTTCCTCTGCTTAACCAATCGCCTGAAGCACCCTGTTTCTTATTTCGCTGATCGGAATCCTTTCCTGCTCCATGCTATCCCTGTAGCGGATGGTAACGGTATTGTCTTCTTTGGTTTGATGGTCTACCGTTACGCAGAAAGGTGTTCCCAATGCATCCATCCGGCGGTATCTTTTTCCTATTGCATCTTTTTCCTCATAGAAGCAACGGAAAGATGAGCGACATTCATTCATAATGCTCTCGGCTATTTCGGGTAGGCCATCTTTTTTAGTCAGTGGAAAAACAGCCAGTTTGATAGGCGCCAGTTTTGCAGAAAATTTCAGCACTACCCTGCTGTCTGGCTTCTCTGGTGTGCTTAAATCCTGTTCTTCGTAAGCATGGCTCATCACCAGCAGGAACATACGGTCCAGGCCGATTGATGTTTCAATTACATAAGGAATATAATTGCCGTAGGGCTTACCTGTTGAAGGATCAATATCATTATCGAAATACTGCATTTTTTTCTTGCTGTATTCCTGGTGTTGCGATAAATCAAAATCACCGCGGGAGTGAATACCCTCCACTTCTTTGAAACCGATCGGGAAATTGAATTCTATATCGCAGGCTTCTTTTGCATAGTGAGCCAGCTTCACGTGATCATGATAGCGATAGCTATCAGGAGATATGCCAAGGCTCAAATGCCATTGCAAACGGGCTTCCTTCCAGTATTTATACCACTCGCCTTCGGTGCCGGGGCGTACAAAGAATTGCATTTCCATCTGCTCAAATTCCCTCATCCGGAAAATGAACTGGCGTGCAACGATCTCATTACGGAATGCTTTACCGATCTGGGCAATACCAAATGGCACTTTCATCCGTCCTGTTTTCTGCACATTCAGGAAATTGACAAAAATACCCTGTGCCGTTTCCGGTCGCAGGTATACTTTATTATCCTCGCCTTCTTCTGCGGCTACGGAACCGAACTCAGTAGAGAACATCAGGTTGAACTGGCGGATATCCGTCCAGTTGGAAGTACCGCTGATAGCGCAGGCAATGCCATGGTCTGTGATCAGTTTTTTCAATCCTGCAAAATCATCTTTAGCCAGCAGGCTCTCCATTTCGTCCAGCATTCCTTTTGCCTCATCAACGCGGCCATCCTTTTCCATTTGTTCGGCATGGGCCTCTATAAGATGGTCTACCCGGTAGCGTTTTTTGCTGTCCTTGTTATCAATCATCGGGTCATTGAAATTGTCAACGTGACCGCTGGCTTTCCAGGTGGTGGGATGCATAAAAATGGCCGCATCTATACCAACGATATTGTCCTGAAGCTGGGTCATGCTCTTCCACCAGTAGTCGCGGATATTCTTCTTTAACTCACTGCCCATCTGACCATAATCATACACAGCCTGCAGTCCATCATAAATTTCGCTGCTGGGAAAAATAAAACCGTATTCTTTACAATGCGAGATGATCGCCTGGAACTTATTGGAATCGTTTGCCATAATCGTTTTTAATTGCCTGGAATTTCCGGCCTGCAAAAATACGTGAAGAGAAGAAAGGGGCAAAGGAATAAGTGGGGAGTCGTTAACCGGTAGTCAGGAGTTGGCTGAAGAGGTCGGTCCGTTTATAGTTTCCTTCAATTTGGCAGTCTCTGTTTCCTTATGTTGCAGGTCCGTTCCGGATTCAACTTCCACCTGTTCGATCCAGACTGCATAATTGTTTGGATAAATGCGTGATCCGCTTTCAATAGCATAGGCGTGCGTAAAGGCCGCCCCAAAATACAGTATGACCGCTGAATAATATACCCATAACAAGACCACTATGATCGATCCCGCTGCACCATAAGCAGATGACATCTTGTTTTGGCCAAGGTAATATCCGATCAGGAACCGGCCTGCCATAAACAGGATAGCTGTGGCCGTAGCCCCGGCCCGCACATGTTTCCATTGTATCCGCGCATCAGGTAATACCTTAAAGATCAAGCCAAACAGGGAGGCTGTGATAAAGAAAGTGAGCAACACATTCGTGATATAAACCACTATTATCGCTGTTTCAGGAAAAGCCAGCATGAGCCGGTTGATCAGCAGGTCCATAACACCATTTATGATCAGCGAAACAAGAAGAAGAAAACCCAGCGATATGATAATCGAGAAAGAAAGAAGCCGGTTGATCAGCATTTTGAGCAGTCCCAGCCCTTTCCGTGGCTTTGCTTTCAACCCCCAGATCTGGTTGACGGAATCCTGTATTTCACCAAACACACTGGTAGCGCCGATTACCAGTGTGGCCATGCCTATGATCGTAGCCAGTTTGCTTTCTGAAGATAAAGTGGCATTGCGGATAACCGACTGGATCTGCAATGCAGCATCTCGTCCAACAAAATCAGTGATCTGCCCATACACCATCCCTTCTACTGCTTGCTGGCCATAAAAGATATCGCTTACCCAGATAATAATGATCAGCAGGCCAGGCAGGGAAAAAACAGTATAATACGCCAGGGCAGCACACAATTTCAGGATCTTTTTAGTGAAAAAATCGGAAACTGCCTGTTTGATACTATTCCAGACCTTTTTTGCCATGCTTTAAATGGCAAAAAACAATGCCAATCTGAGTCAAGAGTCGTTAGTCGGGAGTCTGGAGCTTGAAGTTCATCATCAATTGTCACCCCGGA
>CBHEUU010000332.1:0-5775 GCA_965990355.1 uncultured Chitinophagaceae bacterium | reverse complement strand
AATTCTACAGGTATCCGTAAAGTATGGACAGCCATTAAAAGAGGAATGCTTATATTTTTATCACGGGTTATTTTATAGAAAAAAATAGATAAACCAATAGCTATCACCGGTACCATTAAGAACCCTGGTGGCCTGATAGTCGTATCAGCATAAAAGCCACTATAGGCTATTGCGCCAGAAATAATAACCCACAACAGGCTTACCCATAAAATCCTTTTATCCCGGCCTGTTCCATAATAGAAAACAATAAGCGCCGCTAAAGTGATTAAAAGAAAAATGATCTGCAACATTTGTAGCTAAATATTTCAAAGTTATTTATCAATAAAAGAACAAGACTTGTCTTATGGCAAGAAATAAAAAGAGGCCGTTCCAAGTTTTTGGAACGGCCTCTTTTTATTATGAATCTCTTCCTGATTACTCCCCAAACGCCCTTTTTTCCAAATGCTCTTCCAGCGAAGACCTCTCTACCCCCTGCTTCCACCAATCAGGCGCAGGTTTGCCTTTAAGATGATAATCAAAAAACTCCATCATGCGAACCGCATAATCTTTCCGGTTCTCCAGTTTAGCAATACCGTGATTCTCTCCTTTATACGTGATCATCACGATCGGTTTTTTGAGACGGCGTAGCGCATTGTAAAACTCGATCCCCTGCGTAAAATCAACTGCACCATCTTTATCATTATGCAATAACAAAATCGGTGTATTCACTTTCTTCACATAATAGATCGGCGAGTTACGCAAATAAGAATCCCAATTCTCCCAGGGAGCACCTTTAAAGCGGCCTTGTGATGCTTCGAAGATGGACATATTACCACCACCACTGTTCCAATAGATCAGGTCGTACATACTCACCATATTGGTGAGTGCTGCACCAGGCGCTGCTGCTTTGAACATGTTGGTTTGCGTAGCAAGGAAACATGTTTGATAACCACCCCAGCTATGCCCCTGTATACCAATATTCTTTTCATCGATCACGCCGGTAGCAATGGCTGCTTTAACTGCAGGCAATACACACCATACAGCACTCATACCGGGATCATCAATTTTATAAACGATATCAGGCATGAACACTGCATAACCATTGCTGGTATACATTGAAGGGTTCCAGCCTCCACCAGGGAAATCAGGATTGCTGTAACTGTTGAGCGATTGCGACATTTTTTCGTAGTAGTATACAACGGTCGGATATTTCTTTCCTTTCTCATAACCAGCAGGAAGGAATAAAGCACCTTGCAAAGTATCTCCTTTATCAGAAACATAACTCACCAGCTGTGTACCTGCACTCCAGGTATACTTGTTGCGGTCTGGCGCATTCTCCGTTACTTTCTTTGCATTGTCCAGCAAAGCACCGCCAGCATAAAACTCTGTAGGTTGGCTGAATGTTTCTTTCGAGAACATATATGTCTCTGCATTCTTTGCCTTGGTGAATACGTTTACAGACACATCATCCCATACCAGTGATTTGGCACCAGCCTGCAAACCTTTTTTACCTGGCTCAATACGGCTGATACCGCTTTTCTTTGTCCATTCACCATAGGTGCGGAAGTACACCGGCTTCTTCAGATCAATCCCTTTTTCATCACGGTCAAGCACATAACGTGTTTGATATCTTACCTGGTCTTTGCGGCCGGTAACAGTGAGATTAACAGCTGCGTCTTTACCATTCGCAGGTATCTGCCAAACATCCCACAGGTCACGGATCAATACGTACTTATTGTCGCTGCTCCAGCCAACAGCCGAAGTCAGCGGTTTTGCTACATTGTGATCATCTTCTGTATTTACAAAAGACGTTGGTACTTTTTCAGTGATGTTTACATCTGTTTTCGCAGCTATATCATACACATAATAATGACCATCTTTCCCATAAAAAAACTTAGTGCCATCAGGAGAAGGTTGCGGGAAAGCTGTAAAAGAAGGCATGTAAAACTTCTCGCTGAAAATGGTTTTCTTGCCTGTTCTCAGATCAACGATATACAAGTCTACATAGCTCTGTCCATCCAGATTCTGATCCAGCTCATAAGCACGACTATCAGATCCTATAGCATATAACTGTTTAGGGAAAACATTCAGTGAACGCATTGTGCTATCGTTAAGCTGGCTAAAAGAAGAGCTGGCAATATTATATGACGCGAAATAAGTAAAATTCTTATCCTGTGTTTCCATTACCTGTTGCCGGCTTTGAAGACGTTTATCCTGCCAGTTCCAGATAATCATATCAGGTTTGGTTGGTTCATCGCCAGGAGCAACTGCAGGTTTCGCATCCGGTTTTGGTTCCAGTTTAGCCAACGCTTTTTTCAGATCACCGAGTGATTTGATGCTGGTGTCTGCTTTCAGTTTGTCCAGTTTCTCTGTTTCATTTTGAGCTGTTGCATCAACCGGCGCTTTTTTAGCAGTGTCTGCATTTTCTTTTTTGGCAAGTTCCAGTGCAGCAATGCCAAAGAATAAATGCGACAGATCTTCTGACCAATAAGGACGGCGATTGCTGCTGATGGTCATTCCTTTTGGAAAACGAAGGGAATCTTTAAGCGGATCATAAATGGTTACAGCAGGAGTAGCATTAAGATTCTTTACACCTAATACCACGCCTTTATCCGTTTTATACTTTTCATCTTTGGTCGTTTTCAGCAAGGCAAATGCATTCCCTTCTTCTGTCCATGCCAGTGATTTGTATACGGCTTTATCATTGTCCAGCACAGAAGTTTGTTTGCCGCTTATATTCAGCAGGTAAATACCGTTGCCGGTTTTATTGGCCGCGTCAATGGTATAAGCCAGCAGGTTTCCTTCTTTATTAAAATCAAATTCACCTACGTTGCCGATATTCTGTGTTTTACCTGAAGCCAGTTCCACTATCAGCAGGTCGCTTCCTTTAGGATCATCCGGTTTGGCAGAAGGGTTTCTTTCTTTTACCAGTGAAATGGCCAGGTGTGAAGAAAGACGGCCATTGAAAGAATACGAGCCAGCTCTTTCAAATTCCTTTTGCTTGCCCGTTGCCAGTTCCACTAAAATGAGTTTTTCAAACAATTGCTTGCCGGGAGTTTTGGCTGCTGCTTTTACTTCCTTGAATTTGGAAGATTCTTTAAACGCAAGCCATTTGCCATCTTCAGAAAAAGTAAAACCGGCAAAGCTGCCGCCGATCGGATATTTTTTCTGAACAGTATCATTCACTTTTTTGACGATAAGATCACCATCGCCTTCCCGCATCAGCAAGGGATAAGCCACCCAATTTCCGTCGGGCGACAAAGTGACGCTGAATGTGCTGATAGATCGCCAGGAGGAAACATCCTTCCAGCCAATTGGTCGGGGCTTCTTTACAGAGTCGGCCTTTTCCTGGCCGCTGGCCATCAGGGCTGGCAGAAGGAGAAAAGAGAGAACTAGTCTTTTAAACATACAGTTTGTATAATTGGTATAAGAAGAAAAAATGGCATGGGGAAGATAAGAGTTCTCCCGCAAAAAATGCCCCTGGAATGACCGGTGGCCGTTGTCAGATGATCACCGGTTATGCAAACGGTAACTTCCATTATGGAAATCCGCCCGAAGTGCATCTCCCTTTTCAACCACTTTTTATGAGCAAGAACATACGCCTGCAATTATTCCTTTTACCCATCCTGATTATCACCGGGTTGATCATTGCATGGAGATCAGACCGCCCAAAAGTATTTGCTTATCCCCCGGTTAAGATCGCCTCATCTGCAACATCCAAAAAAATGAAAACGAAAGCAGAAGAGGCCAAATCATTCATCCAGCAAAAGGGATACAATGCCGAGATCTGCTTCTTGATCGATATGAGCATTGCTTCCGGCCAGCCCCGTTTTTTTGTCTATAACCTGAAAAAAGATACGGTGCTGAATGCGGGGTTGGTAACACATGGCCGTTGTAATGAAAACTGGCTGGAGGGACGGAAATACGGCAACACCGTTGGTTGTGGTTGCACTTCACTAGGTAAATACAAGATCGGCAATCCTTATAACGGAAGGTTTGGACTTGCTTTCAAACTATATGGATTGGAAACAACAAACGACAAAGCCTTCCAGCGTTTTGTAGTGCTTCACTCCCATAGTTGTGTACCCGAAACTTCCATTAGCGAAGAAATTTGCCAGAGCGATGGCTGCCCTACTGTATCACCTGGTTTTTTACAGCAGCTGAAACCGATGATCAATCATTCGGCAAAGCCGGTGTTGCTGTGGATCTACGAATAAAGAATGGCCGATGATTGAATAACCAGTGCCATTCAATCATCAGCCATCAAACAACAAATCAAATCACGCCAGGCTGGCGTCCATTGTAATATTTGTATTCAGCAATTTGCTGATCGGGCAATTTGCTTTTGCGCCAGCTGTCACTTCAGCAAATTTGGCGGCATCAATTCCGGGCACTGTTGCTTTTACTTCCAAATGACTTCCTGTAATAGAACCATTTTCAAGAGTGATGGTGCATTTGGTATCAATATTATCAGCTGTAAAACCTGCAGCATTCAGATCGAAGCTGAGTTTCATGGTAAAACAACCTGCGTGAGCGGCTGCTACCAGCTCTTCAGGATTGGTGCCGATGCCTTCTTCAAAGCGGCTGCTGAATGAATATTGTGTATCCTTTAAAACGCCGGATTGCGTAGTATTGGTTCCTTTTCCTTCTTTACCTGTGCCTTTCCAGTTGGCTGTAGCGTAACGTTTCATATTGTATAATGTTTATGGTTTTTTATTCAGGTTGCTGCTCTTCCTCATCCGGCTTCGGGTCATCATCAAACGATGGTTTGAAATCAGCATCGGAAAGACCATTCTCTTCCAGTTCCGCCAGCCGCACTTCCGGTTCATTGTACTCGATAAGAAAATTATTTTTTCCTTCCCCGATCATTATTTTCATAAACTTCTGCTGCACCAGCTCCAGGAGGGAAAGGAACAGGAAGATGGCATGTACCCTGTTCTCTGCCAATTCAAATATTTTTTCAAAAGCCACGGTCTTTTCTTTCTGCGCCAGTGCCAGCATGTTCTGACGGCTGTTTTCCATGGTGTAGCGATACTGCACTACTGTGTGCACCGGTTTATTAACCCGGTCGGAATATTTCTGCATGGCCCGTTCAAATGCTTTCATCAGCTTGAACAGGGTGATATTTTGTATCTCTGTGCCTTCACCGGCATCTTCACCGATCTGCGACAGCTCTTTCTGGATATTTCCCCTTTTAACCATCAGCATACGGATGGCTTCCATTTCGGCCATCTGGGCAGAAGCTTCCTTGAATCTCTTGTATTCAAGCAACTTGCTCACCAGCTCTTCGCGGGGATCAATCTCATTGCCCTGCGCATCCAGCTCCTTACGGGGCAGGAGCATTTTGGCCTTGATCCGCATAAGGGTGGAAATAAACAGGATAAACTCACTCGACATCTCGATATTGAGCGATTCCTGCTGGTGGATATAGTCCAGGAAGTCGTTGGTAATGCGGGTAATAGGGATATTATAAATATCCAGTTCGTCCCTTTCAATAAAGAAAAGCAACAGATCGAAGGGGCCTTCAAACTGGGGCAGCTTAATCTGGTAGGATGCGGTATTAGCCATATAAAAAATTAAAACCCCCGTCGCGCTCAGGCAGACCGGGGGTCAAAAATAAGGGAAATATCTTTGGGGTTTATTTCTTTAAAGAGTCCCGTATTTCGCGCAAAAGCAGCACTTCTTCGGAAGGACCTGCAGGCGCAGCTTCCTCTTTTTTATTAAGGCCTTTCATAGCCTTGATGATCAGGAAGAGGATAAAGGCAATGATGATGAACTTGATAACGGCAGCCAGGA
>CBHEUU010000331.1:0-5809 GCA_965990355.1 uncultured Chitinophagaceae bacterium | reverse complement strand
TTATTTCGGGGATGCCGGCCAGGATGGATCCCTTTCCAAGGTAAAAAGTTCGGTTTCCAACCTGAAGAGGGCCTATCATTACCGGAGCGAGCAGGCCAAACTGGTACGGAGCCAGATTGACCAGAGCCCTTATCCTGTCATAGTATGTGGAAATATCGGGGACGTACCCAATTCCAACGCTTATTTTACGGTCAGAAAGAATTTAAAGGATGCATTCCTGGAAAAGGGAGCAGGCTTTGGAGGGACCTTCCGTTTTATATCACCAACCTTGAGGCTTGATTGTATACTGACAGATCCAGAGTTGAAAGTGGAACAGTTTGACCGGCCCCGTTTGTCTTACTCGGACCATTACCCATTGGTGGCAGATCTTAATGCAGAGGCTACACCGTAGGCAGAAAACCGCAAGTTTAAACGGGACGACTACTCTGTTAGTAGTATTTATAAAAAAAAAACACAGATTTTTATTGTGTTTACGAGAAAATGTATACTTTAGAGTCGTCAATTGCAGAAAACAACATCTTCCCCGGGAAAATACTAGTCCCGGTACCTCTGATAAACCATCATTTACTACCGATTTCTTGCTTCCACCATCCTAGATCAAAATCAGAGTGCATTGATAGGCTTTAGCCGTCATTCTTAGTACTTGTTCCAATTCCATGATTATTAAATGTTAAGGACATGTAGCTTAACAGATTTGAAGTAACCCTTTAGAATCGTAATTATGCGTAGGAACATTTTAAGCATTAACGGGAATAAGCCCATGAACTTTCTTTTGCAGACAGTGCTTTCCCCCAGATACAATTTGTTAACTGTATCGGATGTATATCAAGGAATGAGTGAACTGAAGAGAAGGGATGAAGTAGAGATGGTGATTGTGGATATCGATTTTCACACTCAGGAAAACCTTGATTTTATTCAACACATTAAAACAAGCGGTCTATACCAGGATACACCGGTCATTGTCCTAACGAGCAATGATAACAGGCAAAAAGATAAAATTGATTCTAACCAGGTTTCTAATTTTTTCTATAAGCCATTTAGTCCCCTGGATATGTTAAGAAGTATTGACGATTTGCTGTATGAAAAATCATCAAAACTAATTTAACAGTAAACCTTAAACCTTTTACATGAATTCTGGAACTTACCCTATAACCCTCGAGGCCGGAACAACGTGGCAAGCTTTTAATAAGTTTACCGTTATCGAGCCGGTCATCGAAAGAAAAGAAATCTCTTTTCTTTACGTTGGCAAAACTGAAGAAAGCCTGTCCGGCTTTGCCCGTCATTTCCATACTGGCGAAAGAGTTAACGATCTTACTCAGGCGCAATCTTTATTCGCAGGGCTGCACCGCAGCGCTGTACCGGACGCCATATTTATTGACCTTTCCCTGAACAAGGCTGAGCTGATCCGTTTCAATAATTTCCTGAAAGAAAAAGGTTTGATCAACCGGGTTGTTGTGCTGTATGCAGACAACAAGCTGGATGCTGAAAAAGTAAAATACCTGAAGAAAAATGAGCTGGTGGATGATATTGTCAACATTCAATCCGCCGACATTAACTATTCAACCAAGATATTATTCCTTAAAAGACTTAAAAGCCGCCAGAGTGGCTTGAGCGTTACACGCGAAGAAGCATTCTCTGTCAGGGAAGACGTAAAGCAGCATTCCGTAGTCAAAAGAGTGATCGATATTCTGCTGGCGTCTATAGCTATCATCGTGTTGCTCCCCGTTTTCCTGCTGATTGCCCTGGCCATAAAGCTGGAATCTGGCGGTCCTATTATTTATGTATCTCCGAGAGCGGGAAGGGGATTCAGAGTTTTCAAGTTCTATAAATTCCGCACAATGATAGTTGGTGCTGATAAGAAGATCCACCAACTGGCCCACCTGAACCAATATCAGAGCAAAGAAGGTTCTGCCCAATTCGTGAAGATCAGTAATGATCCCCGTATCACTAAACTGGGTCGCATATTGCGCAAAACCAGTCTTGATGAAATCCCACAGCTTTTCAATGTAGTGATCGGTGATATGTCACTTGTAGGCAACAGGCCTTTACCTTTATATGAAGCCTCCACCCTCACCACCAATGAGTCTGTAGAACGCTTTATGGCTCCTGCCGGTATCACTGGTCTGTGGCAGATCAAGAAAAGGGGTAAAGAAGATATGTCAGTGGAAGAAAGGATCAACCTGGACATCTCTTATGCAAGAAATGCAAACGTGGCTTATGATCTCTGGATCATGGCAAAAACACCGACTTGCCTCTTTCAGAAGAGCAATGTATAAGGCAACTGTGAATTACGCCCTTGTGATAGTATCTTTACTCCGTACCGATTAAACACCTGACATGCAACAGGGAAACCTTCCATTGGTTTCAGTCATTGCCCTTAACTGGAACACAACCGAGCTTACCTGCGATTTTCTTCGCTCAATTAATGAGCTTGGTACATATAAAAACTTGGAAATCATTATTGTAGATAATGGTTCCAAAGAAGATCCCACCGCCGCCCTCCTGGCAGTCAATCCCGGCGTAAAAGTGATTCTCACCGGGAAAAACCTGGGTTTTGCAGGCGGTAATAATGTAGGCATTAAAGCGGCCAAAGGAGACTATCTCTTCATTGTCAATAATGACACTGAATTCACCCCCCAGTTGATCGAATCCCTGCTTGAACCTTTTTCTACTGATCCTGCCGTTGGGGTCGTTTGCCCCAAAATCCGTTTTTTTTACAACAGGAATGTGATCCAGTATGCTGGATTTAATCCTATTAATGTATATACCGGCCGCACTACAGCTGTTGGCAGCCTGGAAGAAGACCATGGTCAGCACGATACTCCCGGCTACACCGAAGGCGCACATGGCTGTGCCATGATGGTAAAAAGGGAAGTGATTGAAAAAACAGGCATGTTTCCTGAAAAATTCTTTCTCTATTACGAAGAATGGGACTGGAGCTTAAGGATCATCCGTAAAGGATATAAAATATTTTATCAGCCCAAAGCTTTGATCTACCATAAAGAATCAATGACAGTGGGAAAGCAAAACCCGCTGAAAACCTATTACCATACCCGCAACAGGATATTATTTATGCGTAGAAATATGTCGGGCTTTCATTTTTCGATTTTCATTTGTTTCTTTACGCTGTTTACCGTGCCCAAGTCAATACTGAAATACCTTTTCACCAGGCAGTTCACCCATTTGAAGTATTTTCTTAAGGGTATTTATTATAACCTGACCACTTCCAAGTATTCGCTGGTATAAATGATGAGTTACTATGGCGCATAGATTAAAAGTACTGGAATGTATCAGGCAGGGGCTTATCGGTGGTGGAGAATCCCATTTACTGGTTCTGATGGAAAACATTGACAGAGCCCGGTTCAATCCGGTCGTTCTGTCTTTTACCGGCGGACCGATGATCGACAAACTGAATGAGCTCGGCATAAAGAATTATGTGATCCCTTCATTACGTCCTTTTGATGTAAGGGTTTGGGGAAAAGTAAAAAAGCTGATGGTGCAGGAAGGGATAGAATTGGTGCATGTGCATGGCTCCCGCGCCAACTCCAATATATTATGGGCAGCAAGGTCTTTGAACATACCGGTGGTTTACACCGTGCACGGCTGGTCGTTTCACCAGGACCAGCACTTCCTGGTAAGAAACCTGCGGGTGATGGGAGAGAAGTACCTCACTTCCCGTACCGATCTTAATATTTCCGTATCGGAATCCAATAAACAGTCGGGCCGGCAGTTTATTAAGGGATTTGAATCAGTAGTGGTCAATAATGGTATTGATCAAAAGCGCTTCGATCCGAAAAAAACGTATAAAGACATCCGGAAAGAATTTAATATTCCCGCAGAGAAGATCCTGGTGCTTTTCCTGGCGCGGTTCACTGCCCACAAGCAACCGCTGGCTTTGATAAAGGCTTTTACCGGGGCTGTTCAACGGAATAACCGGCTTCATTTGCTGATGGTAGGAGACGGGGACCAGAAAGAGGAAGCTGTTGAGCTGATCGCTAAAGAAGGAACAGGAGATCAGATAACACTGGTGCCTTTCCGGCTGGATGTTCCCGATATCATAGCTGCAGCAGATATCTATGTGTTGCCTTCTTTATGGGAAGGCCTACCCATCGCACTGCTGGAAGCAATGGCCATGGGCAAAGCAGTGATAGGAACAAAAGTGGATGGTACAAGTGAAGTGATACAGGACCAGGAAAACGGTTTACTGATACCAACCGAAAACCTGGTAAAAGAACTGGAAGAAAAGCTGGTGCTGCTCAGTCAGGACGAAACATTAAGACGGTCGCTGCAGCAGAAAGCCATTGCAACCGTCAACGAAAAATATAATGCAGTAAATATGACCCGGCAGATAGAAGGTTTGTACAGCCAGGTCATCGCAAAATAAATATTAACGAACATGGAATTTGAAAGAATTGCGGATATCAAGCGTCTGAATTTTATTACCGAGGTGCTCAAAAAGAGATTACCCGAAGGCGCTGAAGTGCTGGATGTGGGTTGCGGCAATGGCGTTATCTCACGGAGCCTGGGCGAACGCGGCTTTAATGTAAGAGGCATTGATATCAGTGAGAAAACAATTGCCAGGGCCAGAGAACTGAATAAGTTTCCCAATGTGCGTTTTGAAGCAGTGAGTGCAGAACAACTGGTGGCCGATGGCAACCGCTACCATGCCGTTATCTGCAGTGAAGTGCTGGAACACCTGAATGATCCCGGCAAATTGCTGAAAGTTTTACACGAATCCCTTCATCCTGATGGCGTGCTGATCGTAACAGTTCCGAATGGCAAAGGCCCGCGCGAAACATTCGTGACCAAACCGGTGATCCGCATGCAAAAAAAGAATGGCTGGGTATGGAAATCAGTACAGAAAATAAAATCAGCACTGGGCTATAAAGGCACTACGGTGCAATCAAGCGCAGATGATCTTACCCATATCCAGTTCTTCACTCAGAAAACACTCACAAAACTGGCGAACGATAATAAGTTTTCGATCGAGCAGTTTGGGAAAACCAATTTTGTAGAAGATGTATTCCCGTTTTCCCTGCTTGCCAAGCGCATAAAAGCCCTGCAAAAGTTTGATTGCGCTGTAGCAGAAGTATTGCCTTACAGTTGTACAGGCGGATTTGTTTCAGTATGGAAAAAAGCTGACAAATAAGCACCGTATGATACAGTATGCACGCAGACTTTTACTATTTGAAAATCCAAGGCTGGTAGACTGGGCCTTGTATTTTGGCGTGTTTGCTTTGCTGCATATCCCCGGCATCATCAATTTTTATGATAATGATGGTGTGAATAATGCTTACCTGCGTTTTTCAGAATCATTATTGCAAGGGCATTTCACCATGCCGGAAATGCCGGCTTATGATGATATGATCCTTTACCAGGGGCAGCATTATTTACCTTATCCTCCGTTTCCTTCCATTTTGCTTGCACCCTTTGTAGCATTGTTTGGCTACCAGGCAGTGAATACTGTAGTGGTGGCATTGATACTTACCTGTCTTAATTTTTTCCTGTTCCACCGGATACTGACAAGGCTGAATGTTGAGCAAAAGTATTTTCCCTGGCTGATAGCCGCTTTCTTTTTCGGCACAGGTTATTGGTTTGCCTTGTTTACCAGTCATGCCGTTTATTCCTTTGCACATATTATTTCTGTTACCTGCCAGTTCCTCCTGATCAATGAACTGCTGGGTAAAAAAAGATGGTGGCTGGCTGGGATCTATATCGGCTGCAGTTTTTTAACCCGTCAGTTCACATTTCTATACATCTTTTTGGCATTGGGTTATTTCTTTTACCAGTACAAACAGCATAAGGAATC
>CBHEUU010000330.1:0-5854 GCA_965990355.1 uncultured Chitinophagaceae bacterium | reverse complement strand
TTGATCTCACCGGTCTTCCTCCCAGCATTGCAGAGATCGATGCATTTATTAAAGACAACACCCCGGGTGCATACGAGCGCATGGTGGACCATTTCCAGCAATCACCCCGGTATGGTGAACGCATGGCTGCTTACTGGCTGGATGTAGCCCGGTTTGCAGACAGCCATGGCTACCTGGATGATAAGCACCGCGATGCTTCGCCCTGGAGGGATTGGGTGATAAAAGCGTATAATCAAAACCTTCCTTTCGATCAGTTCATCACCTGGCAACTTGCTGGTGATCTTTTGCCTAATGCTACGCAGGAGCAGATACTGGCGACCGGTTTTAACCGGAATCAAAAACAGAATTCAGAGGCCGGCATTATTCCTGAAGAGTTCAGGGTGGAATATGTGGTGGACCGCACCAATACACTGGGCACATCTTTGATGGGATTGACAGTAGGCTGTGCCAAATGTCATGATCATAAATATGATCCTATCAGTCAGAAGGATTATTATTCACTGTATGCTTTTTTCAATAGCACAAATGAACTGGGCAGTTCCAATTACAGCGGCGATAAAAGCATTGTGCCCGGACCAACGCTGATGCTGACCAACAGGCAATCGGAAGCGAAGATCGATTCCATTAAACAGTTGATCCGGTCGCTGGAATCAAACTCCGTTACTGCTTCAGCAGAACAGGTGGAAAAAACGCTGGATAAAAAGGTGATCGCTGCTTTATCATTCGATAAAGTGGAATCATTGAGAACATACGCAGGCAAAGAGATCAAAACCGTGTCTGCTATCCGCAACGCTGTACAGCCTCTTTATTCAGCCCAGTACCGCAATGGAAAAGCGGCGAAAGGCGTGGCAGGTGAATGCCTTGAGCTGGATGAAGAAACACTGGTGAACCTGCCGCCTTATAAGATCGGTTATTTTGAACGCTACAATCCTTTTTCTTTCAGCTTATGGCTGCGTCTGCCGAAGAAGTATGATGATGTGGCAATACTTCATCAAAGCGATCCACGCCGATATGGATTCCAGGGATATGATCTTATTTTAAAGGAGAACAGGATCAATTTCCGTTTGATGCATGCGTTTCCGCATGATGCCATCAGTGTTGAAACAAAAATGAAACTGGATTCCAACAAATGGTATCATGTGGCAGTGAGCTATGATGGAAGCAGCAGTGCCAAAGGTGTGCAGATATACCTTGATGGAAAAGCGGTAGCGATGAATGTGGAGTATGATAACTTGAAGAAGAATGTCAAATCTTATCCGAACCTGCATAAAATATATGCTTTCACTGGTCTTTCTTTTGGTTCAAGGGTGCTGGAGCGCACAATGAAAGGAGGGCAGATCGATCAGTTCTATTTATTCAATCAACCATTGACTGCTGCAGAAGCAACTTATTTATACAATAAGCCTGTTGTTTCTTTCACTGTTAAGAATAAAGCAACTGATGAAGCAGCAGCAGACAATCTTCTGCAGGCAAGAAAGCAACTGGCCGACCTGTATGATTCCACGGAGGAAGTGATGGTAATGGGTGACCTGCCTTCGCCACGTGCTACACATGTTTTATTAAGAGGTGTGTATGACAGTTATGGTGATATAGTACAGCCCGGCACGCCCCAATCAATTCTTTCATTCCCATCCGGTCTTCCAAAGAACAGGTTGGGTTTGGCGAAATGGTTATTCCTTCCTGGCAACCCACTTACATCAAGGATAGCAGTGAACCATATCTGGGAAATGTATTTCGGAAGAGGATTGGTTAAAACCTCAGATGATTTCGGCAACCAGGGAGAAATGCCTTCACATCCTGAACTGCTGGATTATTTAGCGATCAAATACAGGGAAGAAGGATGGGATACCAAGAAGATGCAGAAGTTTATCCTGATGAGTGCTGCTTATCGCCAGCAATCGGTGATCACTCCTGTATTGCTGGAAAAAGATCCGGCGAATATATTGCTTGCACGCAGCTCAAGGTATAAGATGCCGGCAGAAATGATCCGGGATAATGCTTTAGCTATAAGCGGACTGCTATCTTCCAGGATCGGTGGTCCAAGTGTTTATCCGTATCAGCCACCGGGATTGTGGGAGGCATTGAGTGATAAAGTCTGGAGATATGTGTATAAGGAATCGGAAGGGGAGGACCTGTTCCGGAGAAGTATCTATACTATTGTCAAACGTTCGAGCCCGCCACCTTTCATGTTGATATTTGATGCGCCGGACAGGAATTTCTGTACAGTGAAGCGTGCTGTTTCCAATTCACCTTTGCAGGCATTGGCATTAATGAATGATCCTACATTTATTGAAGCGTCAAAGTTTGTAGCGGGAAGGATGATGACAGAAGGCGGCGCTACTGTAAAAGATCAGTTGATCTATGGTTTCCGTTTGGTTACGGGACGTACACCTGATACAAAAGAACAGGCTTTGCTTACAAGAATGTTTGAAAAGGAAAATGAATTATATAAAAAAAATCCGCATAAAGCGAAAAAAATATTGTCTGTAGGTAATGCGAAAATGGAAATGAAAGGCGGTTTAACAGAAACGGCTGCTTACGTGGATGTGGTAATGGCATTGCTAAATACAGATGAGTTCATTACAAGGAAATGATAAACTGATCCTTTTCTAAACGACCTCTTACCGTCTTACCGGTAAGATAAAAAAACGGTAAGCAATTTTTTACTAGTAAGGCGGTAAGACGGTAAGAGGTCGTTTAAGTTAGATAGATATTTGTTGTATAAAATCTTTGTAAAATAAGTAGGAGGGATATTGTTATGGACGAAATACAAAAAGCATTGTACAACCAGGGCCGGAGAGATTTTCTCCGCGGTTCTGCTTTGGGGCTTGGAAGTATTGCATTAGGTACTTTACTTGGATGCAAAAACCCTTCAGAAAAAACAGTAAAACAGCTTGTGGCCAGCGCAGCGGGCATTGGTGATGAAAACCAGCCATTGATCAACCCGCATTTTGTTCCCAAAACAAAACGTGTGATCTATCTCTTCCAAAGCGGCGGGCCATCGCAGATGGAGCTGTTTGATTATAAACCGAAATTGTACCAGATGCATGGACAGGAAATACCTCCCGGTGTGTTAGGTACTAACCGTGTTTCAGGAATGGTATCAAACCAGAACGGATTTCCTTTGGCAGCACCAGCAGCCACATTCAAGCAATACGGATCAAACGGTGCTTATTTCAGTGATCTTGTTCCGCATACTGCAGGTATCGTAGATGATATCTGTATGGTGAAAAGCATGTTCACCGAGCAGATCAACCATGAACCGGCTGTGATCTTTACACAAACCGGCAATCAGTTAAGCGGCCGTCCAAGTATTGGTTCATGGATCAGTTATGGGTTGGGAAGTTTAAATCACAACCTGCCTTCTTTTATCGTGCTGATATCAAAAGGCGGTGGTGATCAGCCTATCAGCAATCTTGCCTGGAGCAATGGATTCCTTCCTTCGCATCACCAGGGGGTGCAGTTCATGTCAGGCAAAGATCCTGTGCTTTATCTTTCTTCACCTGATGGCGTGGAGAAAATGGACAGGAGAAGGGCGCTGGATTTTATCCGCGAGTTCAATCTTTTGCAAAAAGATAAATGGCAGGACCCTGAGATCGACAGCCGTCTCAATCAATATGAAATGGCATACCGTATGCAAATGGCTGTGCCGGAGATTGCCGATCTGAGCAATGAACCGCAATATATCCTGGATATGTATGGCCCTGATGTGAAAACACCGGGCAGTTATGCATATAATTGTTTAATGGCAAGAAGGCTTGCTGAAAAAGATGTCCGTTTCATTCAATTATATCATCTCGGTTGGGACCATCATGGCCGTTTATTTTCCGGCATCCGGAAAGCAACGCATCAAACCGACCAGGCATCGGCTGCATTGGTGAAAGATCTGAAGCAACGCGGTTTGCTGGATGATACACTGGTGGTATGGGGCGGTGAATTTGGCAGAACAAGTTTTTGCCAGGGCAAGCTGACACAGGAAGAATTTGGCCGCGATCATCATCCCGGTGCTTACAGTATCTGGATGGCAGGGGGCGGTGTGAAAGGCGGATTGGTATATGGAGAAACAGATGATTTTGCACATAATATTGTAAAAGATAAAGTGCACGTACACGATTTCCAGGCGACCTTATTAAACCTGATGGGAATTGATCACGAAAAATTCACGTATAAAAGCCAGGGACGCCGCTACCGCCTCACTGATGTGGCCGGTGAGGTAGTTAAAGGCATTATTGCTTGATATGAAAAGAAGAAGTTTTTTAAAAAATACGATTGCTGCCAGTACAGCGATTGCCCTTCCTTCTGTATTTAATATTATAAAAGCCCAATCCCGCAAAGGTGAGATCATCGGGCACGGGGATTTTAAATACCGCGTAAATAAAGAATGGGGAATACTGGATAAATCCATCCACCCCGTAAAAGACTGCCACGAAATGGTGATGGACAGCCGCAAGCGGCTGATCATGATCACTAATGAAACAAAGAACAATATCCTGATCTACGACAGATCAGGAAAGCTGTTAGACAGTTGGGGGCACCAGTTTCCCGGAGGGCATGGGCTCACCCTGCATAATGCAAACGGCGAAGAGTTTCTTTATATAACAGATTATGATTTGGGGGAAGTGTATAAGACTACACTGGATGGAAAGGTCCTGTTGACCATTAAACATCCAAAATTTATCGGTGAATATAAAGATTGCGATAAGTTTATGCCAACGGAAACCTGTATTGGTCCCAATGGCGATATCTATATTGCAGACGGGTATGGTTCGCAATACATTCTTCAATACAGCTCCAAAGGAGAGTTTATCCGGAAATTCGGTGGTGACAGTTTTATCAAAGATGATAAATTCAAACAGGCGCATGGAGTAGCACTGGATACACGTGACCCTGCAAATCCTGTATTGATCTGTACTGACCGGGTAAAAAATTGTTTCAAACGGTTTACACTTGATGGAAAATATCTCGATTCCATTTACCTGCCCGGTGCTTACATGAGCCGGCCGGTGATTAACGGGGAGAATATTTATTCAGGAGTTTGTTATTCTGCTTTGAAACATCACATGCTCACTATGAACTCAGGTTTTGTAACTATCCTTGATAAGAACAATAAAGTGGTGTCGAATCCTGGCGGAACCAGGCCGGTGTATAAGAATGGCGAACCGGAACTGATGGTACAGGATACACCTGTGTTTAAGCATTGCCATGATGTGTGCGTGGATGATGATAAGAATCTGTATATCTGCCAATGGATGGCTGATGGAACTTATCCTGTTAAATTGGAGAGGGTGTAAGTTTTATTAAGAATCTTTTAAACCGAACTATTTGATACTGCTTAATGCTGCTGGTGAATGGATGAATTACCTGGGTCATTTTCATCCTGTGGTTGTTCATTTGCCGATCGGGATTCTTTTTGTGGCGTTCATACTGGAGCTGGTTGCCTGGAAACAAAAGCAGGCGGCTTTGCTGAAGCATGCTATCGAGATCTGTTTGATCGCTGGTTTTGCTGGTGCGGTCATTTCCTGTTTGTTCGGTTGGTTTCTTAGCAGGGAAGGTGGATATGATGAAAGTACATTGCAATTGCATCAATGGATGGGAATTGCTGTAGCGGCTCTTGCTGGCATCAGTTGGCTGGTGAAGAAAAAAAATGCGGCCAAACCTTACCGGTTTTTACTCATTACCATATTTATATTACTCCTGCTGACCGGCCACCTTGGCGGCAATATGACGCATGGAGAAGATTATCTGACAGCCGGACTTCCACAACCTTTTGCCAAATGGTTTGGCGTTGAAGCAAAAAAAGATACGGTGCAGGTGAAAAAGAATATTACCGATATCAATGAAGCCGTTGTGTACA
>CBHEUU010000329.1:0-5855 GCA_965990355.1 uncultured Chitinophagaceae bacterium | reverse complement strand
ATAGATCATATTGCCCTTAAATCTACCTGGGTAGATACAGAGGGCATTGATGATACAGATTCTTTCTCCGAGTTTATAGTTGAATTAATAACCGGCAATAGCAATACTGTAGCCGAAGGCTGCAATGACGACCACAATCCGCTTCAGAAAGCGATACATAAGTACGTTCCATTTGTAGTTATTATTTCCGAACGCAATGCTTTTTGCTTGCTGAACCCCTTGTTTCAACAAGCAAAAAGTATCGAAGCCGAAGTTTACGATACAAACTTTCAGCAAGAAGATTTTTCATCTCCTGTTTACTCCCCTCCTGAATTGACAAAGTTTTCAGCTTAAGATCTAAACTTTTAGAGCAATCAGCATGCGACTGGTTGCCGTTTTCGTCATTCAAATAAGAGATATGGCTTTTATAACCGCGTATCAGCACGGTACTTTTTTAAGGTGCCTGGATACATCAATTGAACTATTCGAAAAACAAGCCAGCGAGGAAAATGATTTTATCCGGTTTGCTGCTGAACTGAAAAAAGAAATGGCTTTGCTGGAACATATTTATTCGGAGTATAACACCCTTACTGAACAACTCCGTCAACTGGCCAATCAGTATCAATATGTAAAAAAGGGAGCGCGGATCAAATTACGCGTTTATCAGTTAAAGTCCCTAAAGAAACCCATCTGTATAATAACTAACTATCCACAACCAATCAAATCTCTACAATCAATTTTATGAATAAAAAAACATTTTTCCCGGCACTGGTAATGCTGCTTTGCTGGCTGTTATCCCTGCATGTCTATGGCCAGGAAACTATTGCTTCACTGGGAGGTATCATCAGAGATAGTAAGGGTACGCCGATAGAGGGAGCGACCATTACCCTTAAGCATGAACCAACGGGTTTTACCAGTCGTGCAATGAGCAACAATAAAGGCTATTACTTTATCAATAATCTTCAGCCAGGAGGGCCTTATACCTTTAATGTTACTTACATCGGACAAAGTGCGGAAGAAAAGACTAATTACAATCTGGCTTTAGGTGCAAACACGCTGAACCAACAGATGACTGAAGCTACTACTACACTGGCAACAGTAACCGTGTCCGGAAAAAGCAGCTCATTGAAATCGGGTGCCAATGTACAACTCGGACAAAACCAGATCAGGAATATTCCTACATTAAGCCGCAGTTTACAGGATATTACCAAAGTGACGCCTCAAAGTAATAACAACTCTTTTGCCGGAACCAATTTCAGGTACAACAACGTGACAATTGACGGTGCGATCAATAATGATGCAATTGGTTTCAGCCCTTCGCTCGGTGGTCAAACAAATGCGTCTGGTCAGCCGGGCAGCAGCACCCGTACCAACCCGGTTTCTTTGGATGCGATACAGGATGTACAGGTGTATCTGACACCTTATGATGTTAAAATCGGTAATTTCCTGGGCGGCAGTATCAATGCCGTAACACGCAGCGGCAGCAACCAGGTACATGGATCAGTATATGGTTATGGAAGAGCAGCTTTTATGGTCGGTCCCAATAATGCCGGTGATAAAAGCAAACTACCTTCTGATTTTCATGATTATCAAACAGGGATAAGGATCGGGCTTCCCATTATTAAAAACAAACTCTTCTTTTTCACCAACGAAGAGATTACCCGCCGGGTTGATCCGGTGATTCTTGCAGCAGGATCTTCAGATAACCCTGTCATTACTCTTGCCCAGGCACAATCTATTGATTCAGTTATGCGCAATAAGTATGGATTGGCAAATGGCGCCGGCACTTATGGAAACACATCCATTTATTCCAACTCAAATAAATTCTTTAACCGGATCGACTGGGTCATTAACAGCAAGAACCGTCTGTCAGTGCGCAACAATACAGTCACTTCTCAAGCCACTAACCTTGAGCGTGATCAGCAAAACTTTCGATTTGGCAGTATTGATTTTAGGCAGGTCAATAATCAAACTTCCACAGTGGCTGAGTTGAAAACAAATTTCAACAACCACTTATCTAATAGTCTTGTACTCGGTTATTCCAATATTCATGATTACAGAGAGCCTGCGTCCAATCCGTCTCTTCCGCAAATTGAAATCAGCTCTACTGGGGGCAGTACGATATTTCTGGGAACAGACCGTGAGGCGAGCATCTTTAACATGAAACAAAAGACCTATGAGTTTACAGATAATTTCACATGGGTAAAAGGGAATAATACGTTTACATTCGGCACGCATAATGAGTTTTATAATATTAATTATGGATTTGTGAACTCCTGGAATGGTCGTGTGGCATACAGCAGTGTGGATGATTTTCTGAATAATAAACCTAACAGGGTCCGCACCAACTATAACTACTCTAATAATACGCGCGATAATATCATGGATAATCCGCCTGCTGCATTTAAGATCAACCTGTACAGTCTCTATGCACAAGATGAAATCAGATTGGGCAGATTGAAGTTGACTCCAGGCATCCGTATAGATGTTGCGGATATGCCGAATAAACAACCGTTGAGTTCAAAAACCACTTCAACACCTGTTGATCCTAATTATGGCACCACCTATACTTATACACTTCCAAAGGATATAAGAAATGATTTTCTCGGACAGTTACAGGTGTCGCCCCGGCTGGGATTCAACTTCGATGTAAAGGGAGATCAGAAATTAATTATCCGTGGAGGAACCGGTATTTTTACCGGACGTATCCCCTTTGCATGGCTGGGATATGCATATTACAACAACGGTGTTACCTATGGAGCATTTGATCAGCGTTCAACAACTCCCTATGTACCGGGTACTGATCCTGTGAAAGATGCACTGAGCAGTAATATCGGTGAAGCAAATTTTGTAAAGAACCAGGGAAAGAATATCAATGACCCCAACGGTTTAACCCAGGTAGACCTGATCGATAATAACTTTAAAATGCCGCAGGCCTGGCGCAGTAGCCTGGCCATGGATTTCACTACTCCTAACCAGTGGAAATTCACCATTGAAGGTATCTATACCAAAGTTATCTATGATCTGAAGTTTCAACAGATCAACTATGTTGATAATCCCACCTATTATGTATACGACACCAAACACCAGCAGCCTATTTATTCCGGTGTAAAGATAAATCCCCTTTTTACGAATGCCTATCTGTTAAGCAACACCCAGGAAGGTTACCGTTACAGTCTTACAGCGCAGGTAAATAAAACTTTTAATTTCGGCCTGGGCTTTAATGTAGCATACACATATGGCCATTCTAAAGATATCACTAATGGTATCCGCAACTCCATGGAATCTAACTGGCAATTGAACCAGTCGCTCAGCCCTAACAATCCGGCTCTTGCCTATTCCAATTTTGATATCCGCCACAGGATTGTTTCGACAGCCAATTACAAAATTGACTGGAATAAAACCAACCGGTTTATTTCAACCTTTTCACTGTTCTTTAGTTCCGCATCAGGCGTTCCATTTTCTTATGGGCTGATCAACACTACATATAATGGCACAGGTCAATCGCAGAGCCTCGTGTATATTCCCACCAGCGCAGATCTTTCAAAGTTTTTTGTTGATCCAGCACAGGCGGCTGCATTTAATGCTTATGTGGAAGCTGATAAATACTTGCGTAACCGCCGGGGTGATTTTACGGAACGTAATGGAGGCCGGACACCCTGGAATACGCAATTGGATTTCAGGTTCACCCAGGATTTCAATCTGAAAGTAAGCAGTAAAACACATACCATCACGTTTACGTATGATATTGTGAACCTGACTAATTTGCTTAATAGCAAATGGGGCAAGATATATTTTTCACCGAATACTTTTAATTCGATGGCTTCTACTGGTCTTCGTGTGACAGCACCAGCAACACCAGGAGCATATCCTGCTTATACCTGGTCTAATCCGGGGCTGCCTTATTCTGTAGATCTGTTCAGTTCCCGTTATCAGATGCAGGCGGGATTGCGGTATACTTTTTAAGAATTATTTATTGAATTGGTGCTGAATAAAAAAAGGTCGACAATTGTTGACCTTTTTTATTCAGTTGTATCATTTCCTCTTGTCGCTTATTTATTTTACGGTCAACGCCAACCTGCGCCCACGGCGGAAAGGATAAATAAGGTATGAAGGGTAAGATGACCAATTCCGTGATTGTCATAAGCTCACCTGCCGGTAACTTAAAAAATCCCACAATTGAATATAGATATGTAATTTAGCTTACAAGAATCTCTTTTAGTCACCATGCACGATTGGAAATCATACTGGTTCATGATTGCAGGCGCACAGGGGCTTTTACTCAGCATTGGCCTTGCAATCCGTTCAAGAAAAAGTATTGCACCGCTGACCTACCTGGCCGTTTTGCTCGGCGTTCTTTCCATTGAAATGCTGACCAATTTTGCGACCAGCATTCAATATCCCAATCAACCCGGCGCTTTTCCGTTCTGGGTGCTTGGTTCTTACCTGCTCATTCCTTCTTCCCTCTTTTTACTTGCGCGTTATTCGATCAATTTGCCGGCCATGCCGCGCAAGTATATCGTATTGCTTTATACTCCGGCAGCAATAGAGATAATTACAGAAAGTATTATGGCCGGGCTTCATTTCTACGGAAGGCCGGTTTTGCAGCTGCAGCAGATACCAGCCTGGTTTATTTTTACAGAGATCATTCCGGTAGTAGCTACCATAATTATACTCCCCTGGTGGGCCATGCAGCTACGCAAAATTACGGGAAAGAAAAAACAATCTCCCTCAACCCCAAAACTTACCCGTTTCCTGCCCTATGCATTGCTGATCTATTATGCAACACTGAGTCTGCTCTGGCTGGTGGAGGCCTTTTTCCAGGTTGCTTTTTTTGGACTGCTGGAGCAGTTACTGGCCGCTTCGCTGATTGCAGTAGGGTATATTTCTTTCCTGCGTACAGGGATATTTGACCGGCTTTCATTCTCCAATGAAAAACCGGGAAACCAATGGATATATAATGATGAAGAGACATTGAAAAAGCTGATCGGCCTTTTTGAAACTGATCACCTGTATTGCCAGTCGAGGCTTTCTGTTGACGACCTGGCCAAAGCCCTTCATGTTCCATCCCGTTATGTAAGCTACCTGATCGGCACTTATTTAAAGACCACCGCTACCGGCCTGATCAATAAATACCGTGTGGAAGAAGTGATCCGGAAATTGAAAGACCCGGAAGCACAAAACCAAACGATCCTGTCACTTGCGTTTGAATCAGGTTTTAATTCCAAATCTGCATTCAACCAGGTCTTTAAGGCGCATACAGGTCATTCCCCCTCCCAATATCTTCAAAAAAAGTCCTGAATCGGGTTTCTGAACCTCCTTTTCCGGTTACCGGACGGCTGAAAAAACGGTCACAGCTATATTCGGGGCTAATCAAGAAATATGAAAAAAGTCCTGACCGTTTTAATGAGCCTGCTGTCAATCCAGGCATTCAACCAATTGCCCGCATATAATAATAATGCGGAGATACAGATCCTGTTTAATCCAAATATTGAATTTGCGGGCCTGGTATTTTTTATGGGATCCATGGCGGCGGATGCTGCTGTACCTGGCGCTAAGATGTCAACAGGCCCGCTTAAAAAAGATTGGTTTGCCTATGACCTGTCTCTTTGTAAACAGTATGAAGCGCATCAAAAGGATTCCAACCTGCAGATAGCTTCCGGTTATATGGAGCGGTTGGAGGCTCCCGATATTTTCCCTTTACTGATTAATGTAGCGCCATTCCCCAAAGCAAAACTGCATGCCGGCATCAGCTATGAAATGATCCGGGGCTTTGCTCCCGGAAAAGATAGTTTGGAGGCAAGTAAAGAGGCCGGGCTGTTTTTATCGGCATTGAACCATTTTTACAATACACTTTCTTTTGACAGTTATTACCG
>CBHEUU010000328.1:0-5855 GCA_965990355.1 uncultured Chitinophagaceae bacterium | reverse complement strand
GTGCGATCATGAAAAGCAGGTCTTTCCATGGCTCCCCGTGGGTGAATGAAGCAATATTTTTCTTGAATATGAGAAAGATGAATTCAAAGAACATAAGGAACGTGAAAAAGCCGATCATTTTGATGGTGGTGGCCGATACTTTAAACATGCCCATCATCACCAGAATGATCAGCAGGCCGGCAATACCGATGGTGATAGCGAGGTACTGGATATTGTATCTTTTCCGTTTGACTTCCAGTTGCTCTTTTTCAAATTGCTGCGCCCGCTGCAGTTCATCGGCAGCCTCCACCTGGGCTATTTCCTTTTCTTTATTGAGTGTTTGAATACTGTCTTTGTATTGATAGTAAATGGAATTGTAAACGCTCGCCTGCTGAAAGTTTCCGGTTTTGGTATACAATGTGTCCAGGTAAAGTGCTGCCTTTTCTGCATTTTCCAACTGGCCGGTTTTGTCGGCAATTTCTTTTACTTTAAGATAAAGAGGTATCGCTTTTTGATATTCGCCGGTTTTTTGATACAGTGATCCCAATTGAACATAATAATTCAGCTTTGTAAAATCATTGGCTGTATTCTCAAAGTAAGGAGCTGCTTTGGCAAAGTAATATTTTGCCGAATCGTATTTATTAAGCTGTGTGTAGATATAGCCATAGCCCTGGTCGATAACACCACTCAAACCGAATTTTGTCAGATAATCTTTCAGTGCCTGGCCTGAAGGGGAATTAAAATAATCGAGGGCTTTTTGCGGTTGATCCATGCGCAGGTACTCGTTAAGAAGACTGGAGTAGCCGGGTACTTTCAATGTAGAGAACTTCAGGGAATCTGCCATACGCACCGACCGCTCATAGTAGTCGATCGCCATATCGTGATTATTCTTAGCTCCATATAAATTACCTATACGCGCCAGGTCCATCGCGCGGAGATAAGGCACGTTTTTTTCTTTCATCTCCTCCAGTTTCTTATAGGCTTTCATATAATAATCGATGGCCCTGTCGTAATCTCCTATACTGGAGTAAAATGCAGAAAGGTTCAGATAGCCGTTCCTTTCCTGTGCTGGTTTTTTTAAACGTTCGGCCAGGCGCACTCCTATGAGGTAGCTTCGTAAAGCCAGTATCTTATCATTCCTTGAAAGATATACATCGCCATATACACTATAGGCTTCTGATTTAAGGGAATCGTTATTCAGGGTAGAGATCAATGAAAATCCCTGGTTGGCATAATTAAGCGCTTTATCATTGTCTGGTATAGCCAGGTGGATCCAGGCAAGACGTAATAAAATTCCGCCGGTTTCATCATCCAGGCGGCTTTGTTTAGCGATGGTCAGCGCCTGGTTAAAAAACCCGATCGCCTGTTCAATATAGCTTTTATTGCCGGGCTGGTAGGTGCATCTTGTCCCATTGGACTTATATGCTTTGATCATGAATAGTCTATCGCGCGACTCTTCTGCCAGTGCGATCATTTTTTTTCCATAAACATCCGCCTGCTGGAGGTCCACATTCATCAGGGAACGTGATAAAAGATCCAGCCAGTAAAGCTTTTCTTCCAGTGTTTTTGCCTTTTCCAAACCATTCTTCATGGAATCTATTGCCGCAGCTTGCTGGGCATGGGTAAATGAAAAAGAAAAAAACAAGGAAAACAGAAGGACGAGGTATCTCATGTTGAATTTGGTTGCCGGTTATTTCCACCTTAGCGTATTGATAAGATGTTTTAAATCCTGCTTTAAAAAATCATTTACGATGCTTAAAGAATCTTCATTCGGCGTTGCATCAAAATAAAGCGCCCCGCGAAGAAAATGGCGGGTGCTGTCGGTTACAAAAAACTGGTTGGCTGTGGCGGTGTTGCCGGAAAGGGAAAAATAAATTCCTTCTACTCCGTTAGGTGTAGCAATAGGGCTGTCAACAATACCAGTAGCCACATCAGTATGTTGCTTATACGCCATTTTAAAACCATCATTTACAAGGGAATCAAAATTGCCGCGGTTCACGTCTTTATAACTCACATATATCCTTCCATGAAAACGGGGGATATCAATATTGATCCACCAGTCGCCGGCGGCAGTATCAAAGAAAGAAGTATCCTTTATCACATTGGCATATACAGGATATTCAAATGTATAAGGATAGCCAGGCTGATCAAACAACTGGTATTTCTTTTCCGGCAAACTTACCCTGAAATACCCTTTCTTTCTATATGGGTAAGGGCTATTGCAGGATAATAAAAATGCCGTTCCTATTACGCCAATCAGGAACAGGAATAAATAATTACGCTTCAAAATAGTTGCTGTTTAATTTTAACTGGCCCTTACGCTTTCTTATTGTGGTTCACTGTCACTTTCACCATCCGGATGCGATTGCTGTCTGCCTCCAGTACAGTAAAATCAAAATCACCGCTGCTGACTACGTCATTTACAGCAGGGAATTCGCCAGCCAGCTCCAGCACCAGGCCTCCGATTGATTCACTTTCTCCCCTTACGCCATCAAAGATGTCCATGGGCAACTGCATGATCTTACAAACATCATGGATCATCGTTTTCGCTTCGAAGATATAGTTGTTATCATCCAGTTTTTTATCATGGCTTTCCTCTTCATCAAACTCATCGCGGATATCGCCGATCACTTCTTCCATAATATCTTCCATGGTAACAATGCCGCTGGTACCCCCAAACTCATCTACTACCACTGCAAAGTGGATATGCCTGCTTTGGAAATCGCGGAGCAGATCGGAAATCAGTTTTGATTCCGGTACAAAATAAGGCTGACGCATCAGCGAATGCCAGTCGAAATCAGATGGTTGTTGCAGCGAAGAGATCAGGTCTTTGGTATTGATGATGCCTACCACTTCATCCATGCTTACTTTATATACCGGCAAGCGGGAATAGTGCAGCTCTTCTACTTTTCTTATCACGTCAGCAAAAGATGCATTGTAATTGATGCCATTTACTTCAAGCCGGCTTCGCATGATCTGTTTAACGGATATGGTACCAAACTTCACAATGCCCTTCATGATATTTTTTTCTTCCTGCGACGCTTCTTCATCCGTTTTTATATCGATCGCTTCATCCAGTTCCTGGATATTGACGGCTTCCGAACGGTTGGCCCCAAGCCTGCGTCCAATGGCATCTGCAAAGGAAACAGCCCATTTGCTGATGCGCCGGAGAAAAAGATGCACAGCTTCCACTACAATAGCGGAACCGTAAGCAAAGCGCAGGTTATTCTGCGTGGCCCATACTTTAGGTAGTATTTCTCCAAAGAACACCAGCACAAAAGTGATCACAAGCACTTTGGATAGCAGCTCCAGGATAAAGTGAATATGCGTGAATGAAATGAACTGACCGATCAGGAAATTGGTGAGCACGATAATGGAGATGTTCACAAAAATGCTGGCGATCAGCAGTGAGGCAAATACTTCCTTTGGTTCTTCCAGGAAATTGATGATCCTTTTTGCTGCAGGATGCTGCTTTGTCTTCAGCATATTAATATCCTTATCGTTCAACGAAAAAATGGCCACTTCCGCTCCGGAAATAGTGAACGTAAGAAGTAACAGGGCCAGCAAAAGAATGACAAGCAGGGTTGTGCCCTGTGTATTGGCAGCAAGGAAAATAAAAGCGAAATGATTACAGAAAAATTGAATGGTCGAATGACTCTCCAATGCAGTGTTTTTTTCGGTTGAATGATAAAAGCAGGTCAAAATGGCCTGCCTGTTGCAAAAGTATTATTTTATACTAAAAAGGAAGGCTTTCCGAAGGGTCGCCTAATGATGTATCAGGGTTACCCATATTTTCGAGCCCACTGTCTGTATGAGGTGTGGCGCCATCTATCCGCTTATCCAGCATGATCAGGTTATCGCCCACCACTTCAGTGGCAAATTTACGGTTGCCGTCCTTATCTTCCCAACTCCGGGTGCGAAGGCGACCTTCTATATATACCAGGCTGCTTTTATGCAGGTATTTCTGAGCCAGTTCGGCCAGGCCCCGCCATAATACTACCGTATGCCATTCTGTTTGCGATACCAGCTTACCCGACCTGTCTTTAAATGTTTCGGTGGTGGCAAGGGGAAATTTGGCAACAGCAATGTTGCCTTCCAAAAACTGAACATCCGGGTCTTTTCCCAGGTTGCCGATCAGCATCACTCTGTTTACGCCTCTCATACGCTTTGCATTTTATCTGATTATTAAATCTCTCCGGCCTTTACTTCTAAAGTTAATTTTTTTATATGGAATGAAAAAATATGCCAGTTTCCCGCGGGGGGTGGTAGAGATTTGGACTCCCACAAAGACAACAAAGAACACAAAGAAATAATAGGAAACATGGTCCTGTTTATTATTTACTACCATCCGCCTGTTCTCATTCAATATTTCTTTGTGTTCTTTGTTGTCTTTGTGGGAGTCCAAATCTTTTTGTTTAAAACAAACTCTCGTGGGCTCTATTCCCATCAAGAAATTGATTAATGAATTTCGGGAAGGGATAATCCACCCTTTCTTTTTCGGTTACCCATACAATATCTTCATTTAAATCCGGCTTTTTGTCTAATTGCACAGTAATAAACTGTCCTGCTATCAACTGATGCGAAAGCTGTTGTTTAAATAAAGGAGAGATCGAAATCTTTGTATACTTTTTTGGCAATAACCAATCCTGTTTCTCTGCCTGGTTTAATATATAAGCAGAGTCCTGTTCTGCATGGGTTTCAATCACAGGGAATTCATACAATTGATTCCATATATCCTTTCCGGTGCGTTGCCGTATAGCCCTTGTCCCTTTATATTCCATCACCAGGTAATAGAACCATCTTTTACGGATAGTGATCTTCTTTTCTTTTACTGGCCATTCATTCACTTTATCCAGCCGGTAAGCTTCGCATTGGGAATTGAATACACAGGAAGAACAAAGAGGTAAAGCAGGTTTGCAAACAATAGCCCCAAAATCCATAATGGCCTGGTTATAGAGACCAGGTTGTTTTTTATCCAGGAGTTCATCGGCCAGTTGTGTGAAATATTTTTTTCCTTCAGTTGAATCAATTGGTTTTGCAATACCAAATATGCGCGACAGCACGCGGAAAACATTTCCATCCACCACAGCATGGGGAAGATTATAAGCAAAAGACGAAATAGCGGCGGCTGTATAAGGGCCGATACCTTTCAGTGCTTTGATATCTTCATAAGTATTTGGGAAAATACCTTTTCTTTCCCCGGCGATAAAACGGGCGGTGGTCAGCAGGTTGCGGCAGCGGGAATAATAGCCCAGACCCTCCCACAGCTTAAAAACGGCCGTGTCCGGGGCAGCTGCCAGGTCGCTGACAGTGGGAAAGCGTTCAATGAAGCGGTGATAATACTCTAGTCCCTGCTCTACCCGGGTCTGCTGGAGGATAATCTCGCTAAGCCAGATCCTGTAGGGGTCTTTTTCCCCTTTCCAGGGCATTTTCCGCTTATTTTCCTCTTTATTCCACTTTAATAAAATGGTCGAAAAACTATTTCTGATGTCTTTTGTTCCTGGTTTTTTCATGCTTTAGACGGTCCCGGACCTAAATATCCGGCAATTTCGGAAATGGGCCGGGGAAAATTCTGATAAAATTTTTGCCTATCCTGTTGACAATCATATTATTTTGTTATAATTTGGCATAACGAAACCATTAAACCCAGATTAAAATGAGAAAAGCCGATCTCGTTAACCAGATCTCTGAGAAGACAGGAATTCCTAAAGTGGATGTTCTTGTAACTCTGGAAACTATGTTTAAAGAAGTAAAAGACACCCTGGCCGGCGGTGAGAATATTTATATCCGGGGCTTTGGAAGTTTTATTACTAAAAAGCGTGCTGCCAAGATAGGCCGTAATATTAAAAAGAATATTGCTGTGCATATTCCTGAGC
>CBHEUU010000327.1:0-5864 GCA_965990355.1 uncultured Chitinophagaceae bacterium | reverse complement strand
GCACCCATAAGGAGCCACCCCTGGCAGTGATACCATGCCAGCGGCGGAAATAATCTGAACCGTGATATACATTCAGGTACCAATTGAAATCAACCGAAGTGATTTTTCCCACGCGTTGCTTTACCAGCAATTCCTTTAACTGCATGTTGTGCACACTATGCCGGTAATTGAATGCAACGATCACTTTTTTGCCTGATCTTTTTTCAGCTTCCAGTATACGGCGGCATTTTACTTCATCAGTAGTCATTGGCTTTTCTGTGATCACATTAAAACCTTTCTCCAATGCTTTTACGATGAGTTCATCATGCGTAGCATCAACGGTGGTAACGATCACATAATCGGGTTTGGTGCTTTTCAGCATTTCATCCAGCGTGCTGAATACAGGACAATTCACTCCCAACGCTTCTTTGGCATAGTTAAGCCGGCCGGGATTGATATCTGATAAACCAACAAACTCAACAGCATTCCCGAAATTTTTCAGAAGGTCCCTACCCCAAAAACCCGAACCACGGTGGCCGGTGCCAACCATTACGAGCTTGATTTTTTCAGCAGGAGCAACAAAAGATTCAAAGGGGTGCAACAGAAGCGATGCACCAGCAGCGGCAGTGTAGCCAAGGAAGTTACGGCGTTCCATGAGCAATCGGTTTTATATGTGGATCAATTACTTTATTGGTGTCACTCGAAACCAATCTACATCGGCAAAACCTGAATCATTGGTTTTTACCGTACGTGTGCAAAACAAGCCCACTTTCGCTCCAACCCAACGTCCTGGTTTGGCGGTCAGTTTCTCACCGATCTTCTCGAAAGTGCTGCCATTGGTACTGTAGCTGAATTCACAAATGCCGCCCCTCGTTACAGTAACACGAAAATAGATATCAGCATTATCCAGTTTTTTACTTTCCTGCACTGTTTCCGGTTTTGCTTTATCTGCGTTGTTGCAAATGCTGAACGAAATATAATTACCGTCTTTTTTCTTTACTACTGAAACATAAGCATAGTCAGCCCCGAAGATGATCAGTCCGGCTTTTTCATCGTCCAGTCTTGGTGTAAAACTCAGTTTGGTAGTAACCATGAATTCATCTGCCGGAAATTTTTGCATCAGCAGGTTCGGAACATCCCAGTAATTCTTTGCGCTATCGGGCAGGGGATAGGAAAACAAACGCAGCTTACCATTAAAAGGAAAAGCCCAGTATGGTTGCGGGTTTGCCTGCCATTGCCATTGCAAACCTAGTTTATTGCTATTGAATTCATCTGAATCTGCCGGAGTGGCTATCGCGGGTTTGATAGTGCCTGTATTTGGTTTTTTATACTCCATCACCGGTTCTCCTTTTCCATCACCATCCTTATCCACTCCTATTACCGGCCAATCATTCACCCATTTCATAGGTTGCAGATGTACTACCCTGCCATAAGCCTCTTTATCCTGGAAATGCAGGAACCAATGCTCACCTGTTTTGGTATCTACCCAGGCTCCCTGGTGCGGGCCATTCACGGGTGAGCTACCCTGATCCATTACCACTTTTCTTTCATAAGGGCCGTATATATTCTTTGATCGCAAAACCAATTGCCAGCCTGTGCTTACTCCTCCGGCAGGAGCAAAAATGTAGTAGTAGCCATTGCGTTTATAAATCTTAGGGCCTTCCAGGGTGGGATCATTATCGTGTCCATCAAAAACGATGGCGCCATCATCCAAAACTTTTGTACCGTCTGCACTAAGTTCTTTTACGATCACTATGCTTTTAATACCCGCCCGGCTGCCGGCAAAAGCATGTACGAGGTATGCTTTACCATTATCATCCCAAAGCGGACAGGGGTCAATCAATCCTTTGCCTGCTGCTACCAATACCGGTTCTGTCCATGGTCCCAGTATGTTTTTTGCTTTCACCATGTAGATCCCAAAATCAGGATCGGGATAATAGATATAGAATTCATTGTTATGATAACGGATGCTGGGTGCCCACACACCACCGCCATGCTGCACTTTATTGAAATGATCATACGGCGGTTGTTTCTTCAGCACATGCCCGATCAACGACCAGTTGACCAGGTCGCGGGAATGCAGAATGGGAAGTCCTGGTATATGGGTGAAACTGGATGATACCATATAATAGTCATCCCCTACCCTCACTGCATCGGGATCACTATAATCAGCATTGACGACGGGATTTTTGTAGGTGCCATTTCCGTTATCAGCTACCCATACGGTTGAAATGGCAGACTGAGCATATGAATCAGGATTAATAACCAGGCAAGCAGCAAATCCGAGAATGGCAAGGCGAAGCATATTCATTCGTACAGTGATTAACAAGCTGAATATCTGAAAAAAAACCTGAAAAGGTGCTTCGAATTACGCAATCGTTCCCGTTCAGGCTTCATAACATTTTAGTAAAAAAAGTGTCCTTTGAATATTGCGAGGAATTTCACAAAACCCAAAGGACACTTCTATTAGAACATGATCATTGAGATAATTTAAACACTCTACCAGAATCTTGCATAAAGTGCTCCGATCACCATCAGTGTGACGACAATCATTACGATCGTGGCTGGTTTCAGTTTGAACATGCTGCTGTCGATATCAAAAGCTTTCGGGTTAAGTTTCGGGCCAGAGAGACTGATACCTATCATCGTTAAAACAGTAAAGAAGAATGACCATCCCATATTGATCAGGAATGGAATTTCAACAACAGTTTCAACCACGCCTTTATTCATCTTCTGATATTCGAAAGCTGTATACAGCCATGTTTCTTTACCAAAGAGCGGAACTGCGTAGTTATTAAAGAAGATAGCAAGTACAAAACCAAGTATCACACCGACCAATGCAGCAGTTCCTGTAGTACGTTTCCAGAACATACCAAGTATGAACGTTGCGAATACGCCAGGACTGATAAAGCCGGTATATTTTTGAATAAAGGTGAATCCACCTTCACCACCAATTCCTAATACATCTTTCCAGGTAAATATCATAGCAAGGAGCATTGCACCTATTACGGTAGCACGGCCTATCCAGACCATTTTCTTTTCATCAGCGTCTTTGCTTATGTATTTTTTATAAATGTCCAGCGTGAAAATGGTAGAGATACTGTTTGCTTTACCTGCAAGTGATGCTACGATCGCTGCGGTGAGCGCTGCTACTGCAAGACCTTTCAAGCCACTGGGCAGAAACGCAAGAATAGCTGAATAGGCATCATCTTTCACGCCACCGAATCCAGGAAGCTGATCATTTTTAAACAATACATAGGCCGCGATACCTGGCAGCATTACAATGATGGGCATCATCAGTTTCAGGAAGCCGGCAAAGAGGATACCTGTCCGTGCAGTTTGCAGATCGGCGCCCAATGCACGTTGAGTAATATATTGGTTGCAACCCCAGTAATTCAGGTTTACGATCCATTGCCCTGCAAAGTACATCGCGATGCCAGGCAATACGACGTACTTCTGAACATCGAGGTTTTGCGGCATGTCAATGGTCGTCTTGGTTACTTCAGGCTTGGGCAATATCATCTGAAAGTGTCCGGGAGCCTCGTTCAGGAGGGTTTTGAAGCCCGCAATCGCGCTGCCATCCGCAACATGATTGATACGCTCGTCAACGATCTGCAATGCCATATATACAGTTGCGAGACCACCTATGATCAACACAGCTACCTGGATTACGTCTGTATAACCGATTACTTTCATACCGCCCAGGGTAATGATCAATGCCATCAGCATCAATACGATCATAATGGTGTGAAGATGTTCACCACCTAGAAGACCGTTGATAGCTACTGCTCCAAGGTAAAGAATGGAAGTAAGGTTAACGAAAATGTAGAGAAAGAGCCAGAATACCGCCATGATCAGCGCTACCGTTTCGTTGTAGCGCGTTTTCAGAAACTGCGGCATTGTATAAATCTTATTCTTAAGATAGATCGGAATAAACCAGATGGCAATGATGATCAGTGCAATAGCAGCGATCCATTCATAGGCGGCTACAGCTGTACCTACAAAAAAACCCTCACCGCTCATTCCAATGAATTGCTCAGCAGAAATATTCGATGCAATAAGCGAAGCGCCGATAGCCCACCAGGTGAGCGATCCTTCAGCAAGGAAATAATCATGGGAAGCAGATACACTGGCCTTCTTTTTTTTTCGATAGATCCAGTATCCATACGCCGAAACAATGACAAAGTAGACCAGGAAAACCACGTAGTCCTTCGGGGAGAGGGCATTCATACAGCAAGCTGTTTAATTGTTAAAATTGTTTTTTTAGTCGTTGAACAGTTCGTTAAGTAACGTATTTCACGTGTGCAAAAATACGTGTCACATCAACACTTAATTACATAGGTACGGAAATTCTGTTAAAACACCTAAAAATGTATAGCACGGAAAGATACTAAGAGGAGGTTTTACTTTTTTGCCTTGATGCAAAAAAGTAACAAAAAAAATCAAGGCTGCAGAAAAATGGCTAAAAATTACGGAGTAAGCCGGGCACGCAGGGAACTCGCCCCGGGCTTACGTTTTCTATTGAAGAAACCACGGGCTCAAACAACCCTGCGCACCTTCCTGCTGCGCAGGAAGCGGCATACTCCGTAATTTTCTTAACGCCATTTTTCTGAGGCCGTCGCCCCTTGACGCTTGATACACCTGTTCCGCCATACAAACTCTCAACAAAAACGCAGGTAAATCTATTTTCATTGAGAATTGAATATTGATTATTGAATATTTTAAAAATGTTTTTTATATAAATCTGTTGATGATATTCTCGAGATATTCTTGTTTGCCGCTTTTTACTGCCGGTTCGCCATTTTCAATTGCGTACGTACGTAAGTCTTCAAGGGTTAGTTTGCCTGCTTCAAATTGCTGGCCTTTGCCGGTGTCGAAGCTGGAGTATCTTTCTTTACGGATCTTTTTGTAGTCTGATTTTTCGAGAATGGCTTCGGCGGTGAGGAGGGCCCGGGCAAAGGTGTCCATGCCGCCGATATGGGCGTGGAAGAGGTCATCGGTGTCGGTGCTGTTGCGACGGATTTTTGCGTCGAAGTTGATGCCGCCTCCTTTGAAGCCACCGGCCTGGAGTATTATGAGCATTGCTTCGGTGAGTTCGTTGATGTCGTTCGGGAACTGGTCGGTGTCCCAGCCGTTTTGGTAGTCGCCGCGGTTGGCATCGATGCTTCCAAGCAGTCCTGCATCTGCAGCTACCTGCAGTTCGTGGGTGAAAGTGTGACCGGCAAGTGTGGCATGGTTCACTTCAATGTTAAGGCTGAAGTCTTCCAGCAGTCCGTGCTGACGCAAAAAGCCGATTACGGTTTCTGAATCGTAGTCGTATTGATGCTTGCTGGGTTCACAGGGTTTGGGTTCAATGAAGAATTGTCCCTTGAAACCATTTTTTCTTGCATAGTCGCGGGCAGTCTGGAGGAAACGGGCGAGGTGTTCTTTTTCTCTTTTCATGTCGGTGTTCAGGAGGCTCATATATCCTTCGCGTCCACCCCAGAACACATAGTTTTCTCCACCAAGCGCAATAGTAGCGTCCAACGCGGCTTTCACCTGGGCTGCTCCATGGGCCAGCACATGAAAGTCGGGGTTGGTGGCAGCGCCGTTCATATACCGTTTATGGCTGAACAGGTTGGCTGTACCCCAAAGCAGCTTTACTCCGCTTTGTTTTTGTTTTTCTTTCAGATAGTCTGCCAGGGTTTGCAGGCGTTTGTCATTTTCTGCTATATCAGAACCATAGTCCACTACATCCACGTCATGAAAGCAGTAATAAGGAATACCCATCTTGGTAATGAATTCAAATGCTGCATCGGCTTTATCTTTTGCTCTTTGCAATACATCTTTGCTTTCATCCCAGGAGAAGATATGCGTGCGCTCGCCAAAGGGATCGGCACCGCTGC
>CBHEUU010000326.1:0-5896 GCA_965990355.1 uncultured Chitinophagaceae bacterium | reverse complement strand
CACGGATACGGATATCCGGAGCTTTGCCGGGTGTACCTGAGGTGACTACAGAAAGACCAGCTACTCTTCCCTGCAAAGAAGCGATCGGGTTGGTGTTAGGCTTATCAGCCACATCCTTACCCGCTACTTTTACAATAGAACCAGTAAGGTCTCTTCTGCTGGCGGTACCATAACCGATCACCACCACCTGGTCAATCTGCTTCACGGCAGGTACCAGTTTTACATCCACCACGGTGCGACCGGCTACAGCCACTTCCTGGGTTTCAAAACCAATAGTGGAAATCACCAGCGTGGCATTATCTCCAACGGTAATGGAAAACTCTCCACTATTATTGGTGGTAGTACCATTGCTGGTACCTTTTTCCTGGATAGAAACTCCGGCAAGAGGTTCGTTTTCAGCGCCTGTGATTTTACCGGTGATCCGGACTTCCCGGTTTTCTTCGGCATTGGTAGAAATAACAGCGACAAGATTTTTGTTGACTAACCGGTAGGTCAATCCATTACCAGTAAATAATTGGTCGAGAGCAGTGGAAATAGGCAGGTTGGCGGCATTGAAATCCACCCTGCTCTTCAGGCCTTTAAGATCGTAATTGTACAGGAAGCGGTAGTTCCCTTCCCGTTCAATAGCCTTCAGAATTTTGCGGATCTCTGTATTTTTTACGTTCAGGTTAATATTTTGCCCCTTCACCTCATGAGCCCTGACCTGTAAAGCAGTTAATAAAATAATAAAGATGGTAAGCTTCATCATCATAAGGATTTTCAGAAGCGACCGTGTCGGGAAAGCCCTCCCCAGAGGTACACTTTTTTTCATACATTTGATTTGAGAGTTAAACAATGTGAAACCTCTTCTAAAGCAGTTAGCAGGTTTCAGTTTTTCTTTTACCGGGAAATGTTGCCGCATTTTCCGGTTTTTATTCTTAGCTGGTATTTGGTTGCTTAATTAGTGATATCCACTTCATTATTATTGATTTTATAATTGAATGGGGCTATGTACTTCAATGCCTGTAAAGCTTCATCTATTGTTTCCCGGTCAAATGAACCGCTCAACCGGTAATTCGCTACCTTCTCATTCTTAAAATTGATCTTGATATTAAACCAGCGTTCCATTTTTACGGCCACTTCGCGAAACGAATCACCTTCAAACAGTAAGCGGTTATACACCCAGGAGGTTTCAGTCAGGGAGGAATCCGCTACATTAGGAGGTAATGCCGTGATAGCGATGGCCATTATTTTATTTTGGGAAGAAGTATCTTTTCTTACATTTTCCTTTTGATCGCCGGCCGGTAATTCATTTATTTCCTCGGCCAGTTTGTTGAATACCAGTTTTTCCTTGGGACGCAGAATGATCTTGGGCGCTTCAGGTTTATTCTTATTGATCACTTCAATCATCCCGCGGATAAGTGTGGTTTCAATGGTTTTTTCCTGGGGATAGGATTTTACATTGAAACTGGTTCCCAGCACTCTTATATCAATAGCGGAAGTGTGTACGATGAAAGGCCGTTTGGGGTTTTTCACCACATCAAAATAAGCTTCCCCTTCCAGGGTCACTTCCCGGGTGGCGCCGCTGAAGCTTTCAGCATATTGCAGTTTGCTGTCGGAATTAAGCCATACCTGTGTGCCGTCGGGCAGCACCATTTTGGAACGGATGCCTTTACCTGCCACCACTTCATTTCTCTTGGCATCGGCAGAAAGGACCCGGTTTGCTTTTTTCGGCATAAGCATCCACACCCCGCCTGCTATAGCAGTTAAGAGAGTGGCCGCAGCAGCAAATTTGCCGATCCGGCGAAGCAGGCCGGATTTAACGGGAATAGCCTCTTCATTTTGATTGGTGGCCATTTCCAGTATATGTGCAAAATGCTGGTCGGGAGCATGATCAAGCGAAACATATTGATCAGGACGATGGTGCCAGTAAGTAAGGAGGATTTCGGCAAAATATTGATCACCGGGGTTGGATTGCAACCAGTGCTGCAGCTCCTGTAATTCAGTAGCAGTCGCTTCCCCGGAAAGTTTCCGGGATAATAATTCAGTCAGCCGGTCATTAATCATATAGCAATCCTTGTTACTATAGACAGGGATTCAGGGAGATGACCCTAAAAGAAAATAAGTTTTTTTTAACACTACATGTTTTTCCGCTTTACAGGGGCTTCGCCCCTTCCCGTCTTCTCGCCTTACCGGTAAAATTGTACTTACGTTTTTGTTTTTTACCGGGAAGACGGGAAGGGGGTCATTTAAAGCGGATTTTGCCCTAATGATTAGAGAGGTCTTTAACCAACCTTGTTAGTTTTTTCTTGTAATCAGTCGTGGAAGGAAATCAAAATGCCCTTTCACTTTTTCGCTGATCTTTTTTACAGCGATCACCATCTGGGCATCTACGGTATTAACGGAAATATGAAGAATATCGGCCACTTCCTGGTATTTCAATCCATCTTCCCTTACCAGTTTGAAAATCATTTTGCAGCGGGGCGGCAATTCTTCCACCGCAGCCCGGATGCTCTTGAAAATTTCTGAAGTGATCATCTGCTGATCAGGACATTCCTCATCCTGCAGCTGGATATTGATAAAATCGAAGGAATCTGTGATCTGTTCATTGGCCTTGCGGGAAAGAAAATTGAGGGATGCATTCTTAGTGGCCGTATATAGATAAGTGGTCAGATGCTGTATTTGGGTGATAGCTTCGCGTTGTTTCCAGATCTTCACAAAAACCTCGTCAACAACTTCCGTAGCAGCTTCTTTGTTTTTGAGAATGGAATATGCAAAACGCGTCAACTTTTCGGCATAGTGATCAAACAATTGCCGGAACGCTCGTTGATCCCCAACGGCTATTTGCTGTTGCAATGAATGCAATAACTGATCTGTCAAAACAATAGTGTTGTTCATGCAGGCAATCGTCAATCGTTATCCTAAAATTAGAACAACTTTACAATTTGAGACAAATTTTGTTTTCCGGAAGCTGCTCAGATACAGAAGAAACATGATTGTGCTACCCTGAACAACAGATATCCAGCTCCGGCGGAAACCAAAAATATTCTCTGAAAGACTTCATCTGCTATTTAAGGTAAGGTAATAATTGTCTATATGGCTTTTTAAATTTGTAGTGCTGTGTATCGGCATATTTCTCAATCAACTTTCTTGCCGGTTCTGATAAATACCATCCCAATGGGATCCTGTCTCCTTCAAACTTGGTGAGTTTGAAATTGATGCTGCTGAGATCGGGATCCAGCTTTGCCGACATGGCACTGGCGCCATCTATCCACCGGAATAAAGTATTGATCCCTCCCTGCAATGGCGCTGCTTCATAACCTGAGCCCATCGGTGCTTTATGAATGCTTGTATCCGATCCATAAGAAAGTGAAATGATCACCGGCACTATCTTTTTCGATCTTGTATCCATCCGGCGCAGCATTGATTTCATCATCATCACTGTTTGCTGCGCTGTTTGCACGGCCGTGTTTTCAAAATATCCTCCATCCACCAGGTGGCCAAACTTTTCTTCCTTACCATTCACTTTTTGCATCATCAATCCCGGGGGCGTGATTGCAGGAAAGCGTGCGGAAGAAACCATGCCTTCTTTCATTGGGACCAGCATTTTGGTGGCATCCAGCACATCCAGGGCATCTTCATAATAATTTTTCGAAATTCTATACGGGGCAAATATGGCTTTCTGCCCTTCTTCCACATATAAACTATTGAATAAAATCACCGGCCTGCGATAGGGCTGTGCATCTTTCAGCCATGGCGTAAGAATGGATTGATCAAGCAAAGTGGAATGCTCTTCATTCACATAAGTATGCCGGGCAAAAGCACGGGAAAAACTTTTATTCAGGAATGCTGCACGGTCAAATGATTTGATGGGCCAGGGAAGCAGGCGTTGCACCAGGTCAGGGAACAGGAATCCATACGTAACCCCTGTCAGGAAATCTGAAGCAGTAATGGTGTCGAGCGGTGCATAAAATTCCGGTGAAGCCAATGCAGGCTCTCCCTGCTTTGACTTTTCAAAAATATAATTGTAAAAAAAACTGAGGCCTACTGTACCTCCCGAAGCACCTGTTGCTGCAAATGTGTTGTTATACATTTCAGGATGCGCCAGGTGGAGCTTCTTCAACACCTGGCTGGTCCAATAACAGGCGCGGATGCCACCACCTTCTGCAGCAACCAGGAAAACAGGTATGATTGAATCTTTTTCAAATAATAAATGATTGTCCAGTTTATAGGTCAGCCATTCTTTGAAATAAATACTATCCGGCAACCGCTGATCGATCTGGCTGTCGAGACTGCCGTCTTTCAATTTCGCCAGCGCGTGATTATTATTATGCGGGAGAAAAAATAAAAGAGCCAACACGAGAAGGAAAGTAAAAAAAGGAAATTTCAGCCAGTTGGAGATATACATCACAAATAAACTGATCACAGTATAAAATATCAGTCCGCATAAAATAACAAGACCGGGCTTTCCATCAAGCGAGGGCACTGACCTGGCCGTAAGCCAGGCATATAAGAATACGGCGACGAATATAACTGGTATCAGGAATTTGGTAGTGTTCATCAAATGCTGGGTCCGCACAACAGTCCGCACATCTGTTTTCTCAGGCAAAGCAAATCGTGCATCAGTGGGTGCTGCAATATGTTTGCTTTTGGCAATAATATTAGTGCGATAACATAAATAAGTGATATGTATAACCCCCACCAGCAGTACCATCAATATCTTGATCACGCGTCCGTCTGAAAAACCATTCACACGCCAGTAAGCCCAGGTAAAGATCAGATAAGGAATGGCTGCCAGTATACGGGGCATCACTTTGGCAAGCACTTCGGTAGTATGTTCATATTTACTGTCGATAGTCACCACAATATGATCTTCTTTCAACACGCAATCCCTATTGCAATCCGGGTCCTGCAAAGAGTCGGTCAGCTCCGCCCGTTTCTCCACGATCCTTCCCAGCGTGGAAGTGGTGAGTGCAATGCGTGATACATACCAGATCATCCCGCTCCATATTATCAGCAGGCCAATAAAACTGAGCACATAAGGATGAAACAGGTCCAACTTTCCAAAAGCGATCATCAGGTCGAGCCCCTGATCATTCACCCCGAAAGCAAAAGCGCCAACCAGGATCAGTACCAGCAAAAAAGGGATCTTGCCAAAAATGAAGAAGCTGCCCCGGATCCAGAGAAGGGGCCGGAGCTTGTGGAGGGTTTTTTTCATAATTAAGGTTTAAGGTTGCAGTTACCGAAAATAATCAGATTTTTTGGTAGCATTCAGGTAGTTGCGGTAATGGGATCTCTGTTTAGGGCGGCAAATTTTACATACACCCGTTAGTTTCACTAAATTTGTACCTATGTCAGTTTTAATCAACCATGAAGAGCTGTTCCAGGCCAAAGTGGACCGTGAAATAAAAATCGAGCCGCGCGACTGGATGCCGGAAGCTTATCGCAAAACACTGGTAAGGCAGATCAGCCAGCATGCCCATAGTGAAATTGTGGGAATGCTGCCGGAAGGCAACTGGATCACACGGGCCCCTTCACTGAAACGCAAAGCCATCCTGCTTGCAAAAGTGCAGGATGAAGCCGGCCATGGACTCTACCTGTATTCGGCAGCGGAAACATTGGGCACTTCACGCGAGCAGATGATCAATGACCTGCATAGCGGCAAGGCTAAATATTCCTCCATTTTCAATTATCCCACGCTTACATGGGCAGACATCGGAGCTATTGGCTGGCTGGTGGATGGCGCTGCCATTCTTAACCAGGTGATGCTTTGCCGCACTTCCTACGGACCTTATGCACGCGCCATGGTAAGGATCTGCAAAGAAGAAAGCTTTCACCAGCGCCAGGGGTTTGATATATTATTGACACTTTCTAAAGGAACACCTGCTCAAAAAGAAATGTGCCAGGATGCTATCAA
>CBHEUU010000325.1:0-5904 GCA_965990355.1 uncultured Chitinophagaceae bacterium | reverse complement strand
CGTAAATGGTTTGGCATATGACGACAATAAAATGGTATTTCCTATTCCTCAGCGGGAAACCAATTTGTATCCGATTGAACAAAACCCCGGATATTTTTAACAGGCTTACACACCAAAACCATAACTAAGATCTGGGCCGGCATAATAGCCGGCCCAATCTCATAAATCCAGTCGATAAAATTTAAAGAAGTTCATTTTCCATTTGATTAATGAAATATATTAGCGTGTTGATAATCCCCTTCTCTCAATTTTTTCAGTCTTAACCTTTGGATACTTTTTTAATTGTGATATAAATAAATGCTATGTACAAAAAGATCTCGCTTTTGATTGGAGCTGTACTCCTCGGCATGTTTTCTTTTGCCCAGTTGAAATCACCTGAAGCTTTTTTAGGGTATAAAATCGGTACCCGCTATACTCCACACTGGAAAGTGGTAAGTTATTTTCAGTATGTGGCGCAAACGCTGCCTGCTACAGTGAAACTGGAACAATACGGCGAAACCAATGAACACCGGCCCTTATACACTGCTTTCATTTCTTCGGCTGAAAACATCAGCAACCTGGAAAATATCCGGCTGAATAATCTTCGCCTCGCTAATCTCGCAAAAGACAATGCAGCTCCCTCGGAGAATGCACCAGTGATCGTATGGCTGAGTTATAATGTGCATGGCAATGAAACTTCTTCATCAGAAGCGGCGTTACTGACCATTTTTGCATTAGCTGACCCTTCCAATGCACAAACAAAGGAATGGTTGAAAAATACTGTTGTGATCATGGACCCCTGCGTAAACCCTGATGGCCGCGACAGGTATGTAAACTGGTTCAATTCAGTAGTAGGCACTCAATACAATCCCCGCCTTGATTCAAGGGAGCACCGTGAGCCCTGGCCCGGCGGACGAAGCAATCACTATAATTTTGATCTTAACCGCGACTGGGCCTGGCAAACACAGGTGGAAAGCCAGCAACGGATAAAAGTATATAATCAATGGATGCCGCAGGTGCATGTGGACTATCATGAGCAAGGCATCAATTCACCTTATTATTTCGCACCGGCTGCACAACCCTTTCATGAAGCAATCACCAAATGGCAAAGGGATTTCCAGGTAACTATCGGTAAAAATCATGCAAAGTATTTTGATAAAAATGGCTGGTTGTATTTTACCAAAGAAGTGTTCGATCTCTTCTATCCTTCTTATGGAGATACTTACCCTATTTACAATGGCGCAATAGGAATGACTTATGAACAAGGCGGTGGCGGTGCAGGTGGCCTTGGCGCAAATACAGATGAAGGGGATACTCTCACGTTGTATGACAGGGCGATGCATCATTTCACCACTTCATTAAGCACAGTGGAGATCAGTTCTCTCAACGCAGCCAACCTGCTGAAAGAATACAGGAAGTTCTTTAATGATGCAGTAAGCGGCGCCAATGCCGAATACAAATCTTATGTTATCAAGAATAAACCAGAGGACAAAGAAAGGATCAGTGCTTTGCTTGGCTTACTCGATAAGAATGGCATTCAGTACAGCACAGGCTCAGGTGCAGGAAGAGGTTACAGCTATTACAGTGGCAAGGAAGAATCTTTTTCTGTAAGCCAGGGTGATATTGTGATCAATGCTTTACAGCCTCGTGCCACTATGGTAAGATTGTTGTTTGAGCCGCAATCGAAACTGGTTGACTCTGCCACTTATGATATTACAGCCTGGTCTTTACCTTATGCATATGGCGTGACTGGATTTGCCAGCAAAGTAGCCCTCAGTGCTTCCGGAACTATTACAAAAGATTCAGTGAAGAATATACCGGCAGATAGTTATGGCTATGTACTCGCCTGGCAGGGTGTTTCTTCTGCAAGAGCTGTTGGACAATTGTTGAAAGCTGGTATAAAACTCCGCTTCTCTGAAACGCCTTTCGAGGTTAATGGTAAATCTTTCGCAAGAGGCTCTGTTATTATTCTTAAAAAAGGCAATGATAAATTCGGGGCCGGTCTTTGGACATCTGTAGCGAATATCTGCAATGCCAATAATGTGGCTATGCAGGCAGTGAGTACAGGTTTTGTTGATAAGGGATATGATTTTGGCAGCGGCAAGGTTCATCCGATGAAAGCTGTGAAAGTTGCTTTGCTTACGGGTGATGGCGTTAGTTCACTTGGCGCAGGGGAAGTATGGCATTTCTTTGAAAAGGAGCTTGGTTATCCTCTTACCCTGATCAATGCTGCTGATATTGCACGTGTGCAATGGAACGACATTGATGTATTGATCATGCCTGATGGTAATTACCGTTTTCTTTCTGATAAAGGCAGTGCAGAGCAATTCACTCTCTGGATCCGTAATGGCGGTCGTGTAGTGGCTCTTGAATCAGCAGCCGGCCAGTTGTCGCGCCAGGAATGGAGTGTGATACAAGCCAAGAAAGAAGACAAGGACAGTACTGGTAAGAAAGATCCTTATGCTGCACTGAAAGTATTCAACGATCGCGACCGTGATGGTATTGAAAATACAACTCCCGGTTCCATTTTCCGTGTAGATGTAGATAGCTCGCATCCCCTGATGTATGGTTATCCTAATTATTATTACACATTGAAAATGGATAATGTGATCTATGATTTTACCAAAGACGGTGCAGGCTGGAATGCCGGTGTATTGAAAAAAGATAACCAGCTCGCTGGCTTTGTAGGATATAAACTGAAAAAGAAACTGAAAGACGGTTTATTGTTTGCTACGCAGGACCTGGGCCGCGGCTCTGTAACCTATATTACAGATGATATACTGTTCCGCAATTTCTGGGAGAATGGAAAACTGATGTTTTGCAATGCAGTGTTTATGGTTGGACAGTAAATAATTAAAATAAAAAAAAAGCCCGGGTTGAACTGTTCACCCCGGGCTTTTTTTTTATTTTAATTATTTACAGCTTGATCTCTTCATCATGCTGATCAAAGAATTTGTATTCTGTGAGGTGGTAGGATGTATCTGCTTCCACACGGGTTTTCTGACCGAATTTTTTATTCCATTTGGCCATTTTGGTCGACCAGGGCCAGCCTTTGGTGAGATAAGCATACATGATGGGGTTGATCACCAGCTTCAGGTTTTTATGCTTATGTGTGATAAGATAGTTCAGGTTCTTTTCTATCTCATCTTCCAGCAATAAAGTGGAAGTGATCTTTCCGGTGCCATTGCAGCTCGGGCAAATTTCCTGTGTGTTGATATTCACTTCCGGCTTCATGCGCTGACGGGTGATCTGCATGATGCCGAATTTGGAAATAGGAAGAACGGCATGTTTAGCCCTGTCGGGGCTCATGAACTCTTCCATTTTTTCCACCAGCTTCCGTTTGTTTTCCGGCAGCTTCATATCAATAAAGTCCACAACGATAATGCCTCCCAGATCGCGCAGGCGAAGCTGGCGGGCAATTTCATCAGCGGCTTCAAGATTGGTCTCCAGGGCATTTTGCTCCTGGTTATTGCTTACGCTTTTATAACCACTGTTTACATCAATAACGTGAAGCGCTTCTGTGTGTTCGATGATCAGGTAAGCGCCGCTGTTAAGGTTCACCGTTTTGCCGAAGGATGATTTTACCTGTTTGGTGATACCAAATGAATCGAAGATGGTAGAACCATTCTGGTAATAAGAAACGATATCGGCTTTTTCCGGTGCAATGCGTTGGATATAATTCTTGGTGTCAGTGAAAATGGTGCGGTCGTTTACCACGATCCTGTTGAAGTCTGCATTAAGCAGGTCGCGCAGGATGCTGTTTGTCTTTGTTTGCTCACTGAGTATTTTAGCAGGAGCAACGGCGCCTTTCAGGTTACGCTGGATGGTCTTCCACATTTCCACCAGTGCTGAAAGGTCTTCATGCAATTCAGCGGTATTCTTTCCTTCAGCAGCAGTACGCACGATAACGCCAAAGTTCTTTGGCTTGATAGCTTCCACGATCTTCTGCAGTCTTTTTCTTTCTTCAGAAGAATGGATCTTACGGCTTACGGCAACGATGTTGTTGAAGGGGGTAATTACCACGAACCGGCCAGGAAGGGAAATCTCGCAGCTGAGACGTGGCCCTTTGGCAGCAATAGGTTCTTTAAGTATCTGGACCAGGATATTGGGTTTGCCACCCAGTACTTCGTTGATCTTCCCGGTTTTGATGATCTCGGGCTCGATCTCGAATTTGGCAAAATCAGCACCAGTCTCTGACTTATCAGCGATAGTGGCTGCTGTGAATTTCAGCAATGATTTTGCATAAGGGCTCAGGTCCGTATAATGGAGGAAAGCATCTTTTTCGAAGCCTACTTCAACAAAAGCGGCATTCAAACCAGGGATCAGTTTTTTTACTTTTCCCAGATATAAGTCTCCCACGGCAAAACGTGCATCGCTTTTTTCGCTATGCAGTTCAACCAACTTCCTGTCTTCCAGCAAGGCAATCTCTACACCCTGCGGGGCTGCATTAATAATGAGTTCTTTGTTCATTACAGCTTACATAATATGAATCTCCTTTAGTGCTGTAAATACCGGTTGCCGGCAAATGCGTACATGAATGCGGAGGGAATTTTGCAGCAGATATTCGATGGGAGTGCAACTTGTACGTACGGTAAAGCAACCAGCTAACTGAAAAGGTAGAATCAATTTGACCCGGGAATAAAACCAACTTCTTTTAAGGAAGGTGAAAACCCTATCCCGGCTGGCCGGGATAGGGTCCACAAAGCTTTAACCCTGTGTAAGGTCAATTACTTGTTTCTCTTTTTGTGACGGTTCTTTCTCAGTCTTTTTTTACGCTTATGCGTCGCAATCTTATGACGCTTTCTTTTCTTACCACAAGGCATACTCAAATAATTTTTTAATCTTGTTTATAATACTATGTTCAAAGCCCGGGATGATCATCCAATGACTTTCAACTTATTTACTTAGTTCTGCGATCCTTTTTTCAATTTCTGTCTTCACATCCTGCCTGCTGATATATTTCAGGCTGGCACGGTACCAATCAGCTGCTGATTTCTTTTCTTTCTTCCTGTCATATAAATCAGCCAGCATAAGGATAGCATCCACATTATCAGGTTGAAGGCGGTTGACCGTTAGTAAACGGTTGACTGCCTTATCTAATTGCCCGGACATCAAAGCTCCTTTGGCCAAAGTCATCTGGGCATACACATTGGTACTGTCTTTTTGCTCCACCTGCCTGATCATACCCAATCCTTCCATTGGATTGGAAGAAACACCTCCAAAAAGATATGTAGCCCCGAGGCCTACCCTGGCCGAATCATTGTCCGGATTTATTTTCAAAGACCGCTCAAACAAATCTTTGGCCTGCAAAGCGCCCCATTGACGGAGGCCGGGATTTTGCTCCTGTTGCAGGTTTTCCAAAAATAAGTGGGCTGCAAAGGTGAGGGTTTTTTCTGAATTTTCCAATCTGGCGGCTTCGGCCTCATACCAGGCATAAGGCTGGAAAAAGCCCATGGTATCACCCCAGAAACTGGAAAGCTGGTGGTAAACATGGAGTTGCTGGCCTTTTACATCGCCACGCGTAATAGAATTTTCGAGGAGATTGAGCCGGGTAACCTGTTCCGGCTTAAGTTGTTGCTTCGCAAAATGAAGAATAGAATCAATCGATACTGCTGTTGCTCCAGGCGTGTCATGATCATGACCATCATGTTCATTATGCACTTCAGCAGCGACAGGATTTTTTTTATTTGGCACAGTGCGGCCGTATAAAAAAATTACAGCTGTGAGTACTACAGCTATTGTTACTGTGATCCATTGCGGTTTCTTCACTTCTACATACAATTTTGGAGAGCAAAGTTACCGAGATGAAACATAATTACTTCAATAAAATTCAGTAAGGGCGCGGATTTGAGAAGGAAACTTTAAACACCATCATCACCAGGACCATCGTCTGGTTTTGGTTCTTTAAGTTTCTTTACTTCAGCT
>CBHEUU010000324.1:0-5943 GCA_965990355.1 uncultured Chitinophagaceae bacterium | reverse complement strand
GTAACGAGACTGGTAAATGTTTTCTTATCTACATCTTTCCAGATTGTTTTTACGAATTGAAAAATAAGATGAGCAACAGATTGGGCCACATATCTTTTTACCAGCGCCATTAAAGCAATTACGGCGGCTACTATCAGATAACTCCGTACTGTATTACTAAGCCATACGTGGTCGAGAAAATCGTTCATGATTTTAATCCGTCTGTTGGAATGCTAAATTATTGAATCTGGTGTAAATATTTACTTAATGAAAATCATACACCTCAATCATATTTTTCTTCAGCGTATACAATTTTGTGCCGCTGAAATTGAATGACTGAACGGATTGGAGTTGTTCTGGCAAATCCCATTCATCCACCCTGAAGTTGCCAATATCATAGCGGAAAAGCTTTTTATCTTTTGATCCGAATATATATTTACCCGTTACTTTAAAATTTTGCCAGCTTCCAATCAGTATCTTATTTTTTAACGTGCCGTAATAGTCAAATACAAAAACTGCTTGTGCAGAATCGTATAAATAAACATAACGGTCCTGGTCAAATATTTTTTGAGGTGATGGTGCTGCATTAAAAAGCTGCCTGAAATCAGGGGTTTCCTGCAAAAGTTTGCCCTCTTCATCCACTTTTTTCAATTTGTTATCCATTTCATCATATACCCAAACCTTGTTATCGTAAGACAGGCCAATGGCGCGAGCCTGCAGGATATTCTGCTTCCGCAGGTCAATCGTATTTACCTCATTCAGGAAACGGTCGAGCATAACGATGGTAGTAAAATCACGATAATACAGTAGAACCTTCAATGGATTGGAAACATCAATCAGTGTAGCCTGCCCATATCTCTTTACGTTATTATAAACAGCTACAGAATCGCCATTGGCATTCAGTTTTTTTACCTGGTTGGTGCTGCTGAGAAGGTAGATATTATCAAGATTATCCACGGTAAATGCCGTGATATCTCCCTTAATAGCTTTGAGGAAGCGGAAGGAAGTATCCGTTTGCGCAATGGAGCAAATGCTGAACATTGCAATTATGGCTGCCAGTAAAAATTTCTTCATCAATTGCGGATGATCTTTTCCTCGTTTCCTTTATAAGATAGCAGTTTCATGTCTTCTCCGTCAAAAACTGCATAAGTGTAATACCTGATCCAGTCGCCTAAATTAATGTACCGGCTATTATTACCCAGGCGGTAATCAATCGGCAGGTGCCGGTGGCCGAATACAAAGAAATCAATCTTTTTTTTCTCCAGCACTTCTTTACTATAAATGATCAGCCATTCTTTGTCTTCACCCAGGAAAATTTCTTCTGTTCCCCCTGTTTGAGCCCGGCTGCGGCGGCTGAGAAAATTGGCTAGTCCCATTCCTACTACAGGCGGTAAAGCACCAAACAGCCATTTACAAACCGGGTTACGGAATACTTTTTTCAATCGTTTATATCCATGATCACCGGGGCCGAGGCCGTCTCCATGGCCAACCAGGAGTTTCTTTCCATTCCGTTCAAACTCGACCGGTTCAAAATAGACCGGGATATTCAGTTCCTTTTGAAAATAATCCCTCATCCACATATCATGATTGCCTACAAAAAAATGAAGGGGAATACCGGTATCACTTAGCTCAGCCAGTTTTCCCAGGAGACGTACAAACCCTTTTGGCACCACCTGCCTGTATTCATACCAGAAATCAAACATATCACCTACCACGAATATCTCTGCTGCATCTTTTTTGATCTCATCCAGGAAGCCGACAATGGTTTTTTCCCTTTCCAGGCTGGCAGCATGATTGGGCGCACCAAGATGGAAATCGGAAAGAAAATATATTTTTTTACCAGGGGTTAGTTGCACGTTAATCATTTATTCTGCTGATAGGATACTGTATCTCCTGAAGAAATAAGAGGTTTGCCGCTTACATCGCCATTAAACCAGTATATCCAGGCTGGCACCGAAACACCACCTGCCTGCACCTGTGTTATCTCACGGCGATAGAGCGGCGATTCATGCGGTTCCACCAATACGCCTTCATAATCGTCCAGTTGGCAGATGGCCCACGCAAATTCCTTTTCGTTTTTGATGATATACAGTTCTCCTTTTATTAAGGATCCGTCAGTAGCGGGCACAGCTGCAGGGTATTCCCCCATATCATACAGCCGGCCGGGCACTGTTGCTTCGCTTACCAGGTTAAAATAACGGCTGATATATTCATAAGCAGGGCTACGGAAATGACTACGCAGTGAACCATAAACGAATAGCTGGTAAGTGCCTGGACTTGTCATGCTATAAAAATACAACGCGTTCCCGTTGAATTCAAAAGTATGTTCTTGAATTTCGATTTTCTATCATGAATCCACAAGAAACACGTAAACTTCTTTAGGGCCATGCACGCCCACTACTAAAGTTTTTTCGATATCTGCAGTACGGCTGGGACCTGTTGCAAAAGTAATTTGTGAAGGAAGCTGGTTACCGTATTTATCTTTTATCAGTTGCAGGGCATCTTTTACATCATGCACTAACTGGTTTACATAGGCGATGCAGATATGCACAGGTGCATACACGCTGGTTGTTCTTCCGCTAAGCTGGGCCGCACTCATTACGATAGAGCCTGTTCTTGCCACCAGGCATTCGCAACCGGTAATGGACACATCGCAATCCGCCAGGCCTGTTTTCACCAGACGATCATCCAGCGACACGCCGGCCTGCTGCAGCAATTGATCCTCGAGACAATAGATCTTCTGCCAATCCATTTTACGGGCAAGACTGCTCAATTGAAAAGCCAGCTCCTGACGGTTAATGCAATACACAAAACGGCCCTGCAGTTTACTAAATTGCTCTGCAAACTCCACCGCAGCCTCTTCCATTGCAGGTTTGTAAACAGAGTCACTGCCTTCACTTTTTGGAAAAGGAAGAGGCGTTGAGTGACTCAACGCCTTCCTGATTCTTTTAAGAATATTTTCTTTTGCGGGAGATATATTCATTGAACCCGATTGATCTTAATTAAGAATTAAGACAGTGCTTTATTTGTGATATCACTATCGTAAGGAGGAACGCCTGCTGAAATCTCGCCACTTTCATTGGGGATCAGTTCAGTGGGTTTTTCTTCCTCTACCAATGGTTTCTTTTCTTCAAATGGCCGCTTACCGATCAGCGTTTCCACATCACTTTGGAATAATACCTCTTTCTGCAATAATGCTTCGGCCAGTTTAGCTACCTGTTCTTTTTTATCGGTGAGGAGCTTCTTGGTTTTCTCGTAAGCTTCATCAATCAATTGACGCACTTCCTGGTCAATGATCTTGGAAGTTTCTTCGGAATAAGGCTTGGTAAAGCTGGTTTCCTGTTGCGGGTCATAGAAACTGATATTTCCCACTTTATCATTCATGCCATATACTGTTACCATTGCATAAGCGATGCGGGTGATCTGCTGAAGGTCGTTCTGTGCGCCGGTGGAGATCTTTCCGAAGAAGATATCTTCACTGGCTCTTCCGCCCAGGGTCATACAGATCTGGTCATTCAGCTGGTCGGTATTATAGAGATATTGTTCTTTAGGTGTGTATTGCGCATAACCCAATGCTGCTGTGCCGCGGGGCACGATGGTAACTTTCAGCAATGGATAAGCGTGTTCAAGATACCATCCGCAGATCGCATGGCCTGCTTCGTGATAAGCGATGATCTTTTTCTCGTCGGGAGAAATGATCTTGTTCTTTTTTTCCAATCCGCCTATCACTCTGTCCACTGCATCCTGGAAGTCCTGCATATCCACAGCCGCTTTACCCTTACGGGCAGCGATCAGGGCTGCTTCATTACAAACGTTGGCGATATCTGCTCCGGCAAAACCAGGAGTTTGCTCTGCCAGTTTATGGATGTCCAGTGTTTCAGAGATTTTGATCGGTTTCAGATGCACTTTAAAAATAGCTTCCCGTCCTTTCACATCCGGTTTGTCGATGGATATCTGCCGGTCGAAACGACCAGGGCGGAGCAGGGCTGTGTCCAGTACATCGGGCCTGTTGGTAGCTGCCAGTACAATAATGCCTGTATCTGTACCAAAGCCGTCCATTTCCACCAGCAACTGGTTGAGGGTGCTTTCCCTTTCATCATTGCTCATCATCACATTTTTGCCTCTGGCGCGGCCAATAGCATCGATCTCATCAATGAAAATGATACAGGGTGCTTTTTCCCTTGCCTGCTTAAAGAGGTCTCTTACACGGCTGGCACCCACACCCACAAACATTTCCACGAAGTCTGAACCGCTAAGGCTGAAGAAAGGTACCTGTGCTTCACCGGCCATGGCTTTTGCCAGCAGGGTTTTACCAGTACCGGGAGGACCAACCAGCAACGCTCCTTTGGGTATTTTGCCACCGAGAGCTGTATATTTTTTGGGGCTTTTCAGGAAGTCAACGATCTCCATTACTTCCACTTTGGCTTCATCCAGTCCGGCCACATCAGCAAAAGTGATATTCACTTTTGTGCCTTTATCAAATAAAGTGGCTTTGGATTTACCAATGTTGAAGATGCCTCCGGGGCCACCGCCGGCACCGCCGCCACTGCCCATTTTACGCATCAGCAATATCCATACACCGATAAAGAGAAGGATAGGAAGAAGGAAAGAAATGCCCTTGCTGAGGAAATCGCTTTCTGTATCCACGCTACCTACATTTTTTACAGCGGGATTGGCTGAATAAAACTGGCGCATATCATCAGCAAAAGCATCGCCGGAAACGACCTTAAAGCTCATTTGTGGCCCTTCATTGCTCACTTTTCCGTTTGTTCCTTTGCTAATGACATCATTGTATTTAGGAACTGCTTCTTTTTTCAAATAGACCTTCACCAGGTTACGGTTGGAAACAATAGTGTATTTGTTTACATCCCCTGCTTTCAATACCTGCTGAAAATAATCCTGGTCAATATTGGCTGTATTGGATGAAAATCCGAATAATTGAAATCCGATCAATACGGCGAAAATGATAGCATAGATCCAATAGATACTGAATTTTGGCCCTTTACGGGGGGCTTGTCCCGGATCATCACCGTTATTTGGACGGTTCCCGAACCGGGGCGGAGGGCTTTTCTCGTTCTTGTTATATGATGGTTCTTGTGACATATTCCAGTGTTCCTACTGTTAATAATAAAATAGATATTGATATAAAAGTTCGGCCGGGCCGAGATTTAACATTATTCTTTGTGATGCTCCACCACTGCATCGCTCCACATTTCCTCCAATTTATAAAACTCCCTGTTTTCCCGGAGCATTACATGCACTACCACGTTCACATAATCAATCAGCACCCATTGCAGGGCCTGAAAGCCTTCATGGTGATAAGGCAATTCATCACATTCTCTTTTTACCAGGTCTTCCACATGGTCGGCAATAGCCCTTACCTGTGGCTGGCTTCCTGCTTCACAGATTATAAAAAAGTCGGCCACCGCTTCATTGATTTTCCTAAGGTCGAGAGAAATAATGTTTTCTCCTTTTTTTTCCTGTATAGCGGCGATAATGGTTTTGATGATCTTAGAGCGCTGAGTTAACCGGACTGCACTTTTCCTTTTGCGGGTAGACAGTGATGCAAGTTGTTCCAATAATCTAAATATTTTTAGTTATCTGTTTAGTTTTTGGCCTGGGAGGTCTTGTATTAGGTAGGCTTACATAATAAACTTATAAACCCGGAACCATAAACTCATTTACTTTGCTCAAAAATAGCAATTAATTGCCAGACCCTTCTTTCCAAAACCCGATCGTCATCCTCGGGCTTGACCCGAGGACACTGTACTTAGCGGGCGCTCCGGAAGTGTAGAGCCCTTGGGTCAAGCCCGAGGGTAACGATCTGTGATGGTGGGGGTACTCTTTCTACCACCGAAGCAGCCATCGCCCCAACACCGCCCCTATAACCCCAACAATCAAAATCCCCAGCGTGTACCACAGCGCCAGGAACATCATGCCCGTCTCGGCGCAGGCGAAGGAATA
>CBHEUU010000323.1:0-5947 GCA_965990355.1 uncultured Chitinophagaceae bacterium | reverse complement strand
AATGTTTTTTGATGCGTGGATTGTTTTCATCCATGCTGAACAAAGCCACATTGCAATCCAACCCTTCCTTCATTTTATATACCAGGTCATCATCCGCATTCAAAATAGCATAACCATGCGGGAATACGGTTTCCGGCAACACAGCTTTCACTTTGGCCATCTGCTCCAGCGTATTGATACCACCCAGCCCCATATGATCAGCCGCCACATTCGTTACAATCGCTACATCACAATGCTGGAAAGCCAATCCGGATTTCAGGATGCCGCCCCGCGCACATTCCAGTACAGCAAAATCAACGGTCGGGTCTTTTAATACAAAGGAAGAACTCACCGGCCCGGTACAATCTCCTTTCATCATCAACTGGTTTTGGATATACACGCCATCGCTGGTAGTGTACCCCACTTTTTTACCGGCATTCTTGGCAATATGCGCAGTAAGGCGCGTGGTAGTGGTCTTACCATTGGTACCGGTGATTGCAATGATCGGTATCCGGCCTGCACTTCCTTTGGGGAATAACATATCTACCACAGGTTCTGCAGCATTTCTCGCCAGTCCTTCCGATGGTTCAATATGCATACGGAAACCCGGCGCTGCATTCACTTCCAGTATCGCACCGCCATTTTCACTTACCGGTGTGCGCAGATCGGCTGCCATAATATCAATACCGCAGATATCCAATCCAATGATGCGTGCAATTCTTTCACACATAAAAATGTTTGCCGGATGCACTTCATCTGTTACATCTGTGGATGTGCCGCCTGTAGAAAGATTGGCGGTTGGTTTCAATAATACAAGCTCGCCTTTTGCTGGCACTGTATCCAGTGTATAACCTTTTTCATCCAGCATTTTCTGTGTGAAATTGTCAATGGTGATCTGGGTCAGCACCTTCTCATGTCCATAACCACGGCGGGGATCTTTGTTGGTTATATCAATAAGCGATTGTATACTCTTCACTCCATCTCCAATTACAGAAGCAGGGGTGCGCAATGCTGCGCATATAAATTTATAGTTGACCACGAGGCAGCGGAAATCAAATCCTGTGATATATTTTTCCACGATCACACTGCGCCCATACTGTTTAGCTGCTTCCAGCGCTTTCAGTGCTTGCTCCCAGGTGGTGATATTGGTGGTATTGCCTTTACCATGATTACCGTCAATCGGTTTTATCACCAAAGGATAACCCAGCCTTGCTATCGCTTCTTTTAATCCTTCTTCCGTACGGATCACTGTTCCTTTTGGTACAGGTATTTCCGCTGCTTCCAGCAGGTTTTTGGTTTCTTCTTTATCACATGCAATGTCCACAGCAATATTGGAAGTGGTGGAGGCAATGGTTGCCCTGATCCTTTTCTGGTTCACTCCATAACCCAATTGCACGAGGCTTTGCCTGTTGAGACGGATATATGGAATGCCACGCCTGGCCGCTTCTTCCACAATACATCCGGTGGAAGGGCCCAGCCTTGTATCTTCTCTTATCTCGCGCATGGCCTGGATATCGGCCTCAAGATCATAAGGTTCATTGTCGATCAGTGATTGTGCTATTCTGACCGAAGCTTTAGCTGCATATACGCCTGCATCTTCTTCGAGATAATCAAACACTACTGAATACACGCCTTCCCGTTCGCCGGTACTGCGTGTCCGGCCAAAACCGCAATCCATGCCGGCCAGTGTTTGTATCTCCAGCGCAATGTGTTCAATCACATGTCCCATCCAGGTGCCTTGCTCCACGCGACTGAAAAAACCACCTGGCGCATCTTCACTACAACGGTGCTCATATAAGGTAGGGATCAGCTTTTCCAGTCGTTCCCTGAAACCGGGAATGGTATTGGTAGGACGTTGTTCCAGTTCTTCCAGGTCCAGTTTCATTTGTATCAGCTTGGGACGGCGAACACTCCAGTAATTCGGTCCACGGAGCACTTTTACTTCCAATATTTTCATGCGTAGTGATTGTTTATTGGTAAGTTAGTTTTTTTTAGGGACTTCCCGCAGGAAGGAACTCCTATTAATAATTTGTACATTAGCAAAAACCAACTGCCATGAGCGATCGCCGTAAATTCCTTCAGAAAGCTACTGCCCTTTCTTCTGCTGCTTTGATCAGTTCTGTTCCTTCCTGGGCAAAGGAACTGGATAAAGCCCTCCAGTCTGCACAGGGAATTTCTGCCGATAAAATGGCAACGGAAGAAGAGTTCTGGTATTATATCCAGCAGGCATTTACCGTTTCTCCCGGTATTATCAATCTCAATAACGGCGGCGTATCACCTGCTCCTAAAACAGTGCAGGATGCGATGAAGCGTTATTATGATCTGAGCAATGAAGCTCCCAGTTATTATATGTGGCGTATTCTTGATCAGGGCCGTGAACCTCTCCGGACCAATCTTGCAAAACTGGCCGGCTGCAGTTCCGAAGAAATTGCGATGAACAGGAATTCTTCTGAAGGATTGGAGACCGTCATATTCGGTTTGCAATTGAAAGCCGGTGATGAGGTAGTGCTTTCCAAACAGGATTATCCCAACGTGATCAATGCCTATAAACAAAGGGAAAAACGCGATGGCATCAAACTGGTATGGATCAATCTTGAACTGCCAAGTGAAAATGAAGATTATCTGGTGAGCCAGTATGCAAAAGCATTTACTCCCCGCACCAAAGTGGTGAACATCACACACGTGATCAACTGGAACGGGCAGGTATTGCCTGTAAAGAAAATTGCTGCTGAAGCACATAAAAAAGGAATAGAAGTAGTGGTGGACGGTGCACATAGCTTTGCCCATCTTGATTTTAAAATACCCGACCTGGATGCTGATTATTTTGCATCCAGCCTGCATAAATGGTTATATGCTCCTATCGGCAGCGGATTATTGTATGTAAAAAAAGAAAAGATCAAAACGATCTATCCCCTGTTTGCCACCGCTGATGATCCATTGAAGGATGATATCCGGAAATTCGAATCACTGGGAACACGTCCATTCTTTATCGAACAGGCAATTGGCAAAGCAGTGGAGTTTCATGATATGATCGGCAGCGAACGGAAACAGAAACGCCTGCACTACCTGAAGAACTACTGGATGGAAAAAGTAAAAGGCCTCCCCAAAGTAAAATTCAATACTTCAATGGACCCTAAATGGGGCGGGGCTATCGGTAATATTGGGATTGAAGGAAGAAAACCAGGGGAGCTGGACAGCTTCCTGATGGATAAATATAAAATACATACTACCACCGTTGTGTGGGAAAATATCAGTGGTGTAAGAATTACTCCGAACGTATACACAACAATTAAGAACCTTGATGTGTTAGTAGAAGGAATTACTGCTTTTGCAAGGTCTTAATTTGTTCAACAACTAACCGGCATATATTGGCGACACAACTCAACCGCAAAATAACACTGCTGCAAGCCACTTCTATTAACATGATAGATATGGTCGGTATCGGACCTTTTGTTGTGATGCCCTTTGTAGTGAGCAAATTCCAGGACGGGCTTTTTCTCTGGGCCTGGATATTCGGTGCGTTCACTGCTTTTATGGATGCGATGATCTGGAGTGAACTGGGAGCAAAGTATCCATTAGCCGGCGGCACTTATAATTTCCATCGTATTGCTTTTGGTGAAAAGAACGGCCGGTTGATGAGCTTTCTCTTCGTTTGGCAAACAGCCATACAGGCCCCGCTGGTAGTGGCTTCCGGCTCTATTGGATTTGCACAATATCTTTCTTATCTCGTTGATCTTGGTTTTTGGGAACAGAAAATGGTTTCCGGCGGATTGGTCATTTTGATATTCTTCCTGCTTTACCGGAAGATAGAAACCGTGGGTAAAATATCTGTAGCGTTGTGGTCAGTTGTAATACTAACAGTCAGTTGGATCATCTTCAGTGGATTGACACATGGAGAACAGGAAGTGAAATTATTGCCCGAAGGCTCGTCTTCTTTTTTCAGCTGCGCATTCTGGGCTGCAGTAGGGCAGGGCTCTATAAAAACAGTGTACAGCTATCTTGGTTATTATAATGTATGTCATCTTGGAGGTGAAATAAAAAATCCCGGGAAGAATATCCCGCGCAGCATTTTTATTTCCATTGCAGGAATAGCCTTGTTGTATTTATTGATGAATGTAAGTGTGATGCGAGTGGTCGACTGGCATCATGTGCGTGAAGATGATAAATACCTGGTCAGCTATTTCATGCAATTGATCTATGGAAAACAGGCCGCCATTATCGTTACCGTGCTTATTCTTTGCATTGCCCTGGCTTCATTGTTTGCAGTGGTGCTGGGTTATTCAAGGGTGCCTTATGCAGCAGCGGCAGATGGAAACTTTTTCAAAGTATTTGCCAAACTGCATCCTACCAAAAACTTTCCCTATGTCTCCCTCATTGTTTTATGTGCCGCAGGCTTTGTATTCAGCCTGTTTATGAAACTGGGCGATGTGATCACGGCTATACTGGCTATGCGTATCCTGATACAATTTATCGGTCAGGGTATTGGCGTGGTACTGCTTCGCCGGAGATTTGGTACAAAAGACCTGCCCTTTAAAATGTGGTTATTCCCTATTCCGGTTATTTTATCCATATTGATATGGCTGTTCCTGTTTTACTCCACTGGTTGGTTTGCATTATGGGGAATATTGATAGCTGTTATAGGCATATTCGTATATTTTATGGTGAACAAACAGAAGCAAACCGATACCCTTCCATGAGCAACCTTCAATGAAATTGGTTACTTTTGTCGTTAATCAAACCCCAATGAATGAGCCATCCCAAGGGAAAACTGATCGCAGTTGGCGGTGCTGAAGACAAGGGCACCGATCTGGAAAAAGGAGAGATACATCGCAGTAACCTCAATTTTTTTGAGCTGGGCATTCTTCGCCGCATTGTAGAAGAGATTGGCGGGCCATCATCCCGCATCGAGATCATCACCACCGCTTCCATGATCCCCAATGAAGTGGGTAATCACTATATGGACGCTTTTGGAAAAATGGGTTGCACCAATGTTGACCTGATGCATATCCGCAACCGGCAGGATGCTGCCCGGCCTGATTTCCTGGAGCGTATCCGCCGTTGTGAAGGCATTATGTTTTCCGGTGGAAACCAATTACGCCTGAGCGCTATTTTCGGTGGCACTGAAATACTCCGCATCATGCTCAACCGCTATGCAGAAGAGAACTTTACCATTGCAGGCACCAGTGCCGGCGCAATGGCCATGAGCAATACCATGATCTATGAAGGCAATGCCATGCGCGCACATCTGAAAGGAGAAGTGAAAATGACCACGGGCCTCGGTTTTATTGATGATGTGATCATTGATTCCCATTTTGAAAAAAGAGGGCGTTTCGGGCGGCTTGCACAGGCAGTAGCCACCAATCCTCAGGCAATAGGCATTGGCCTTGGAGAAGACACCGGCATGCTCATCACCGAAGGCGGCAATAAAATGGAAGCTATCGGCAGCGGACTGGTAGTGATCGTAGATGGATTTGATATCCGTCATTGCAATATCGCCGACATCCCTGATGGTAATCCAATCAGCATCGAAAATCTTAAAGTCCATTTCTGTGAAAAAGGAAATGGTTACCTTCTTAATGAACGAAAGTTTTTACCCGAAGCAAGGGAAGGTGCAGTGATCAAGAAGCAGGTATCTATCGAATAGTCAGTTCTCTGAGCAGGGCTGATAGTTCTTTATGCTTATCAAACGTCATTGTATGGCTGCCGCCATCAATAATATAATCCGGTTTTACATAGCGGATGCGTAACACCCTGTCGCCGGTACCATGTATCTGCACAATATTTGGAGTTGAAACAGCGCTGTTCCAATGCATCATTGCGCCGATAGCCCAACGTACAAAAGGAATGTCAGCATCGGCAATGATCTGGTACAGCACTTTCCTTTGTTGCGGATCTTTTACGCCGAACGAATAAGTATACACACCTTGTATACTCTTCAGCACTTTACCAGGGATCCATTTGTGAGCAG
>CBHEUU010000322.1:0-5948 GCA_965990355.1 uncultured Chitinophagaceae bacterium | reverse complement strand
CATATAGCGGTCATCAGGTCCGCCTTTGAACCAAACAAAACCACCATTGCTGCTTTGCATCTGTTTCAGCTTTTCATAAGTACTGTTCAGTTCACTGCTCATGCGAAGCATATCAAACAGCAAAGCGATATTTTGCTTTTGCTGTGCTTCTGTTTTTGCAGCCAGCACCCAGGGTGTTTCTTCCAGCAAAATGGATTTCAGTTCCGGGTTTTTCTGGAGATTGCTAAGCAGGGCTGCTGTGTCCGTTTTCTTCCATTGCTCAAACACCTGGCGTATACGTGGTGCAGAGTTGGCTATAAAAGAAGCAAGTGAATTAGCGTAATAACGGTTCCAGGTTTGCTCCGCACAATCATACGGATACTCCATCAGGTAGGGTAATGCCTGCACGGCATACCAGGCCGGATTGGAAGTATATTCCACCATAAGTGAATGCTGCTTCAATGAAGTGCTGCTGCCGGATTGTTTCAGTTTGTCAAAAGAAAAATTCTTTGTACCGTTTCCACGCATTGGCAGACTTATGGTTTCAGTTACCAGCATGCGGTTGCTTAACACAGGCAAACTGTTTTCTTCACCATCGCTGAAATTATCTGCTTTGGCTACCACGCGCCAGGTCAGTGGCTCTGTAAAGGAAGAAGGAATATTCAACGGGAAGAAAACGGCTGCGCTTTGGCCTGCAGCTATCTGAAAGCTCTTACTGGTTTCTTTATTATTGAAAAGACCATTCACGGGCTCATTGGTAGCAGCATTGAACAATTGCAGCTCTGCATTTCCGGATAATTGTTTTTCCGAAAGGTTCACGATCTTGGCATTGAACACCAGTTGGTCACCTTCCCGGAGAAAACGTGGCGGGTTAGGTTGCACCATCAATTGTTTTTGTGTAACTATCTCTTTCTGGCTGTAACCGAATGCCAGGTCTTTGGTATGCGCCAGTGCCTGGAATTTCCATTTGGTGAGAGCTTCCGGCATGGTGAAAGAGAATTCAATATCGCCGTTACTGTCTGTTCTCAGATCAGGAAAGAAGAAAGCGGTTTCGTTGAAGTTGGTACGGACCTGGACAGGGGCATCGGGTGATGAACCTTCTTTTGATGTTTTACCACTATCAGAGGGGTTGGGTTGAGCCACTGTAAAAGATTTTGCCATTTGAGCATTGCTATTTCCAGCCATAAATGCCGCAGAGTCAGCAATGCCTTCTTCATTTGCGACACGGGCTGCCATTGCTACAGGAACCGCTCTTTCAAATAGATCCCCTTTTTTCAGTTCACGTCTTACCACGTGGTCTGCAACGACCCCACCGTACCCACTAAAAAACAAACGATCATAATCTTTGATCAGATTTTTGTATTCAGCATAAGAGATGCTTCGTTGGTTGGATACAATCCCTGTAAAGTTCTGTTGACCCTCCCAAAGTTTCCGTTGGTTATAAAGAGCCCAGACAGCAGGTTTGTCCCAGTTATGCTCACTGAACTGATCAAGCGATGCATCATACACACTGGCCAGTATCTCTGCCGCAGCTTTTTCATTTTTATACCCGCTGATCTTCAGCTTCCATTTTTCTTCACTGCCCGGCAAGGTTTTATCACGGTAAGTAGCATATTCAACTTGCAGTTCCTTATTGTTCCAGGGAACAGGAATGATCACATAATTAAAGTATGACCGGTTGTGTTTTACAAATGCCCAGCTAACGCCATACCCACCACGTTCAGCTTCTGTTGCAGAGAAAGTAATATCCTTCTTTTCGTCATTCAGTTTAAAGAAAGAATAGTTAACATCTTCTTTGCCCGCCAAGGTCTTATCCTGTTGCTGCACAATGAAAACATCATTGGCTGATGTGCCCAGCTTAACTGTTGTGTTTTCTCCGGGTTGAATGGGTTGGGCACCTTGAGTCCATATATAATTAGGCTGACCAAGCTGCTGGCTTTTTTCATCAAACAGCTCTACGTACTTGATGTCTTTTACTTCCGCACCATTCTTGTCTTTACTTGATATTTCAATGGTATAAAAACCAGGAGCTGCTTTAACTCCATTCACGGCAAACGGTGTATTCTCTTTCACCGAGTCTGTTTTTTCCCATAAAGTGTTTCCTTTCGCCCAGCTTGCTGGGTTTGTTTCATCGTTGTATTCATCATGCGGGAAGAGTTTGATATACTCTTCCTTACCTATCACAAACTGATCGGGCCTGCTCCAGAGCCGTTCCCTGATTAATCTTTTCTCTTCTTTCAGTCTTGTTATCTTCACTGTTACTGCAGCCGGCTCAAATTCTCCATTATTGTTTTCTGTGCGGATAGAAAGTTTAGTCAAGCTATCTGCTGCAATGCGGGATGGGATATCGCTTTTTAATAGCAAAGCTTTATAGCTTACAGAAACATTTTTCTCCCCGCTTCTTGTTTCTCCATTAATATCTGTAACGTCTGCATACACTACATAATCAAAAGCAGGCTCCAGTTTCGGATCAATTTTAAGATCAGGTATAGCAGAGAATTTTACACGGAACTTGCCATCAGGATCTGTTACTGTTTCCCCATGCACTATTTCAAGCGGTTCGGATGGTGGTTGCCACCAGCGGGCAAATATCCAGGGATAAAGAAAACGCGCCTGTCTTACCACCCTGTACTTAACTTTTGCACCGTCAATATTATTACCGGCATAAGCTTTTGCATTACCGATTACTTCAATGGAATCATTTACACGATAAGTTCCTTTCAGCGGTTCATAGTCCACATAAAACTTGGGGCGTTTGTAATCTTCCACACGGAAATGGGAATATGTCTCATCTTTTTTGGTAAAAATGACATACGTGCCGTTCAAACCTGTTGATGGTAATTGAAATTTACCGGTGAAAGAGCCATATTCATTGGTGGTCAGTTTTAGCGAATCAATGGTTTCTCCATTTGCATTCCGTAGATAAACCACTGTTGCATACCCCTGCAATATGTCCGCTTTTCTTAAAAGTTGGTTTCTTGTCAGAACGATCCCCTTGAAATAAACGGTTTGTCCGGGACGGTAAATGCTGCGGTCTCTGAACAGGAAAATATTGTTTTTAGTACTTGGAAGCGGCCTGTTTCTGTAATAATCATTCCGCACTTCATCAATATGCAAGCGCTCATCCTTGTTTGTTATTTCCAGGCTGTAAGCATAGTTCCCAATATTACTTTTTTCCTGATTTCCTCTCCTGTCCAGGTGGAAAAACCCGTTTTTATCAGTGGTATAGATGGGCCCTTTTGTTTTGATATAGCGTGAACTTGCATAGTCGTATGTCTGCTCCCATACCTGGACGGTTGAACTGGCCATAGGCTGCCCATTATCCCTGTGCAGTACAAAGTAATCAAGATGGTTATTGATATAACTGATAGATGAAACATAGAACCGCCTTGCACCAATCAATGTTTCTTTTTTGGTCAATGCTTCATCAGAAGCAGCAACAAGAAAATATTCACCAGCTGGCAATCCATCGATCTTGATTTCCACTTTATGTTCCTGGAAGTCTTTTGTATCAGGAACTGTTTGCTCCCAGGTGCGCAATGGTTTTGCCGCGATCACGGTTTTCCAATAGCTATCGTCATACTGATTTTCCAGCGCTTTCCGGAGTTTTTCATCCGATTTGATCAGTCGCAGATGAAGGTTGGTAAGATTACGGTATTCTATTAATGCCCGGAAAGCCTGATTGGGAAGGTTTACCTGTTCAATACTGAATTGCAAAGATGAGTTCTTCAATTGTTGTAAAAGATTATAGGAATTGATCTTTCCTTCCGAAGAATCTTTTTGCGCTAACACCTTTTCGCAGATCTCTTTTGCCTTGATCTTGCTGAAGCGGTGGGTTGAGTCACCGTAAGGCGAATATGAATTTCCCTGGTCGTTATAATATTGTGCTACCAGGTACCAGGCTTGTGCGGCCGCCGGTGTGCTTTCATACTGATGAGCAATGTGGTTGATACCATTGAAATAATACTCGTCTTTATCCGGATGAACGGATTTGCGTTTTACAAATTCGTAGCGCTTCAGATCTGCATCAATCAATGCGTCCGGTTTTTTATCATTCAAATGGAATGCGATCAGCTGCTGATAGATCAGCAGGGCTTTATGCTGGAGCGATTGTGAATCCTTTGTTTCAAATTTCCGGTGAATGAAATCCGCAGCAGGATCAAATGCTGAAGCCTGATCAATTTCAAAAGAATAAGCCGGTTTGTTCAGATCACGCTCATCATTTTCAAAATATTCCAGTGCCTGGAAAGCCAGCAGATCATAAAGGGTAGGGCGGAGATGGCGTACATTTCCTTTTATGATGATCGCATTATATGGTTCCAGTGATGTTTGCTGTAATAATTTCTTATCGGCAATGGAACGGAGATACAACTCACCTGTTTTTTGATGAAAATCTTCTGCTGTCCAGGTAGCGATATCTTCTTTTTTGAATTCAACGGTTTGTGTACGCTGGTAAAATTGCCAACGATGGTTCTGGTAATAACCCCAGTACTGGTTGGCGAGCAAGCTGTTTAATAAGGCATTGACTGCACCTTTGGTGCCGGGTACTTCCTTTTCTATTTCTACGATAGCAAGGGACTCATTGTTTTCCCGGTTTTCTGTCTGGAGGCCGGTCATATACACCAGCGCTTTGATCACCTGGGCTTCCTGCTTTTCTTGTTTTGCCTGCGCGTAAATCTTTTTTACTTCAGTAAGCGCAGAGGCCGGAAGGTTCTTTTTAACAAAACCTTCAACCTTTTTCCAGGCTGTATCATAGTTTTTAATGGGGTTTTGACTGTTAGCGTTCATAGCAATAAGACTAAAAAGGGCTGCAATAAGAGCAACAAAGCTGAATTGCTTCATGGTTAGGTTTTAATTTAGGTACAAGGTAAAAAATCATGGCATGGTTTAGATGCCGGGGCGGGAGAAATTTCATAATAATAACCGGAAGTATAAAGAAACGGTTATAAACCGCCCTCAGACATCCCCCGATTTTAAAGGTTTAATTGCGTTTAAAATCTTTATTTTCCTTAACAAACATACTGCTTAAGTTCAAGATGAATAGATACTTGTTTTTCCTATTAACATTAAATAACATTCTGCTGAAACCCTTGCTGGTACTAAGTTCTGTAACATCTTAGGTTAGCTTAACTTTTTCTTTGATTTATTTTTGGCACAGCGGCATATACTTTGAAATATTGATAAACGAATTCGCTATTGAATTCGATTTTAAAATGAAAGTATATGAAAACGATCTTTACTCTTTTTGCTTCATTATTCATGAGCATAGCAGTATTTGCTGCAAAGAATAATACTATCCTGACAGTTAAGTCAGCCGACCAGTCAGACATCAGCATTGTGCTGGATGGTAAGCGTTTTGATGCCAGCGATAATTCTATTATGATACAGGGCCTCGAAAACGGTAGCCACGATATCAAAGTATACCGCGAGAGGAACAATGGTGTTTTCAGCATTTTCGGAAAAAGATATGAACTGGTATACAACACTTCCATTTCTATCAAAAACAACCGCCACCTGTTCATCACCATTGAAAGAAATGGCCGGATCAGCATGATAGAAAACAAGATCAAAAAAGGATATGTACAGAATGATGACCGTTGGTATGATAACGACAACAGGTATGACTATGACAGGGACGGTAAATGGGGTGATTATGACAGTCATGAAGCTTATGCCCGTGGTATGAACGACCGTGAATTCAACAATGTGCTTAAACAAATCGATAAAGAATGGCTGGAAAGCAATAAGCTGAAATCTGCTTTGCAGATCGTAAGAGCCAATACTTTAAGTGCCGCCCAGGTAAAAGAATTGCTGCTGCTGTTCAGCTTTGAAAACAATAAACTGGAGCTGGCTAAACAGGCTTATGCTTCCACAGTGGATAAGGAAAACTATGATATGGTATTTGATGTGTTCAGCTTCAACAACAGTAAAACAGAATTGGCAAGGTATATACGCAATTACAGGTAAGT
>CBHEUU010000321.1:0-5954 GCA_965990355.1 uncultured Chitinophagaceae bacterium | reverse complement strand
ACTACTTCAAACACATCTTTCACGCAGCTGTATGGATCTTTAACTTCATACACTGTTTTTCCTGAAGACGGTTTTATGGTGATACTCCTGGAGTTTGCTGCTGATTTATTCCAACGATAATCCCCGATATAGGAAGCCGTGAGAGTTACCGGTTCTCCTTTTTTGCAGTTGATGCGTGTGGTCTTGTTCACATTCTTCATGATAGTGAACTGGTCCCGGATGACGCCGTCGGAACAAATCCATTTTAAATCCAGGCGGTTTTCCCTTACTTCCACAATCGATGCACCGCCGATTGAATCGCTGGCATATTGCATGGCGTTATGAGGAAATCCTTTGGAACGCCCTCCCAATTGACCGGCAGATCCGCTAACCACGTATACAGTGCCTTCATTCAAGGGAGTGTTTTTGATATAGGGGCAGGCATTACGCTGACCATCATACCGGCCATTTGAAGAACTGAGATTATGTACCGCAGGATCAAAGCTGGACTCCTGTCCGTAATGACCTTTGATCAAACCCGTTCTTTCATAGTCGTGGCTGTGTCCGCACAGGATAAGGTCAACGCCATATCTTTCGAGTATGCGAATGAAATTTTCCCTGATCCTGGCCAGTTCACCTACGCCATCTGAACTATGAGAGCCCATGGTGTATGGAGGATGGTGCCAGTAAGCCACTACCCAATCGCGGTTGCTATTCTGTTCGAGGTCCTTTTTTACCCATTCCACCTGTGGCCCGAGTGTATCATAAAGACGGAATTGATCTTTTTCCTTGCCATAAGAATCCAGGGAAAGAAAATGCACATTGCCGATATCAAAAGAATAAAAGGCTTTCGTGTGTGAAGCAACGCCACCTGATTCACCATTCACGGGCATGGAAAAATTCTGGTAATACGCTACTTCGTGTGTGCGCTGGGCCACTTCTGAAGAAAATTCAATGTCGTGATAGTCGTGATTCCCGGGAGCAGGAAACAACGGGTATTTTTTTAAGAGATCATCTTTATAGATATTAAAAAACTTTGCCTGCAGTTCTGCATCTGCACCATCAGGATATGAGTTATCACCGAGGAGTATCCATGCATTCATATAGTCATCGCCGAGGTATTTGATAAATGCATTCCGTACGTTGCGCTGGTTCACTGAATTATTACCACAATCACCGAAAGCCCCGATACGATATACTCCTTTACTGCCTGCCACGGGAAGTGTATAGAAATAATTACCAGCACCACTTTGTAAGGTATCCTTCATTCCACCGATGGCATAGTAATACTTAGTGCCTGCTGAAAGACCGGTTACTTTTACAAGATGTTCAGTTGTCAGCACCGAATCATCAGCAAACATGTCCAATTTATCAGGGCTGGTCCCATATCGCACCCTGCTGCGCGCAAATGCATCGGTCCTCCAGCGAACGACTATACCGGAAGTAGTTGCCACCTGCAGATAAGGCCCCCTTATTAATTGTGGCTTTGGATTAAATTTTACTGGCCGGTCATTGCCTGCTGCATCTCCGCCCTGTTGAGCATACAGGAATCTTGCTATGCAACAGGTCATCAGTAAAAAACATACACGTAATTTCATTGGTCTTGTCTTATTAAATTTTCTCAGCGTTTTATATTAATTGAATCCTTTAATGCGTGCAAAAAACTGACAACATCTTTCACTTCCTGTTTAGATAGATTGAGAGGAACAGCCGACAGTGTTTGATTGGCGATAGGCACTCCCAAACCTGCGGCCCCGCCTTTATTATAAAATTCCACTACATTTTCCAGCGTTCTGAAAGCACCATTATGCATATAGGGAGCGGTTGTGCTGGCATTTCTGACTGTCGGTGTTTTAAATGCCCCTTCATAATATTCGATCGGGAAAATTTCGATCCGCCCACGGTCTTTATCCAGCCGGGGTTTAACCAGATTATCTGTTTCAAGCGTACCCAGTACTTCCAATTCTGAAAGGTTATAAAATGGCGGGACCAGTCCATTGAATAAAGGAGCGAAATGACAGGTGCCGCACTGTGCTTTACCCATGAACAGATTAAAGCCGCGTTTTTCAGATACATTCAATAATGTATCGGGGCCATGCAGGTAACGGTCAAACCGGGAATTACGCGGATTAAGACCGCGTATATATGCAGCAATAGCATATGCCACTTTGTCGATAGAAGTCAATGTATCACCACTCTCTCCAAATACTTTTTTAAAAGAGTCTGCATATGCAGGTGACCGTGTGGGCAATGTTTGCAGCGCTGCACTTCCATTCATCTCATTCGTATTATTGATCACCGTTTTTACCTGTTCTTCCAGGCTTTTAGCACGTCCATCCCAGAATTGTTCGTATTGATATCCTGCATACAGAAGGGAAGGTGCATTCCGCTGCACAAAGGAATGGCCATCAAAAGCGGCGCTTTTAGGCAATGGTTCTGCCAGATAATTTTCCGGACGATGGCAGGTGGCACAGCTGATCTTGTTATTGCCGGAAAGAGCAGTTTCAAAAAAGAGTTGTTTACCCAGTTCGATCAGCTCCGGCTTTTCAACTATTTTGTTTTGTGAGAATGCTGCCAGGTTAAGCGCATCGGCACTAAAAATATCCTGTGCTTCATAGTTGATCACACCGTTGCTGGTATTGAGATACAATCCCCATTCTTTTATCACCTGGCTCAATTGATGTTGAAGAGGAAGTGCATAGGTTTTCAAAAATTGTAAGCGGTCGAATTTATCGAAGCCGGGGTTGGCTTGCAGATACCGGACACTTTGTTGAAACAAGCTGTCAAGCGCGATCGCTTCTTTATCTCCCTTGTTAATGAAAGGAGTGATCACATAGTGTAAAGTGCTTAAGGAAACTTCTGCCTCTTTCACTCCTGTTTTCAGATAGGGCGCGTCAAAACCCGTGATCCCAAGGGTGATCAGTTTCAATAAATGTATCCGAACGCTTTCCAGTAACTGGCGGTCATCCGCTGCAAATGCATACAATAAGGAGCCAAGGTCCGCTGCCGAGGAATTGATCGCGTCCGCCTGCTGTTTCAATTGCTCTTTCTGAGAATATGGATTTTTATCAAATAATAATCCTTCTATAACCTGCAGACCGATTGGCTCCTGAAATTCCATATAGGGTTCTTCAATCTCAATTTTGGCAGCCCCATTGTAGATCAGCGCAGCACTCTTAAAAAAGTAGTCCAGGAAAAATTCGATCCGTTTGTAGCGCAGGCGGCATTCTTTCAATGCTTCGCGGGCTGTATTAAGAGTGGTTGGGTGTTTCCTTTCGAGCGATTCAACAGCGTCGGTCAGTTCAGCAGTAGCATGGGCAAACCCAGCCGCTTCTGTTTTGAAGAATGCGATCGCAGGCTCAATGCCACGTGTTGCGGCATTTTGCTCGCGGAGGCTGGTGAGAATAACCAGGCAACCTATCATACTAAAAAGACCGATCACAATTTTCATCCTGTTATAGATTTCATCAGCAGAAAAAATCTGGTGCTGTTGGTTTTTCGGAGGATCGGATCTGAATTGATTTCTCAAAAATGTCGTTCCCTCCGGATATTTGACTGAAATGGCCTGTAGTAAAAAGGAAACAACCACCCAAAACAAGTCAACAGAAAGGCAACAATCAACTGTATAAACCTGGCAATCAAATAGAATTGTTATGAAAAATTGGATGTTAACATACTATTAAGCCGAGTGCATTCATATGGATTGAATAAACTGGGTCAACCCCTGTGCCTGTTCCAGATTCAATTTTTTACGAAGCCGGTGGCGCATTACCCGCAAGCTGTCTGCCGATACACCCAACAAAGTGGCCACCTGTTCAGACTCCAGGTTCATCTTTAACAGGGCAACCAGTCTCAGATCGGTTTTCGTGAGTGTATCGCAATGAGCTTTCAGGCGAATGAAAAATGAAGCATGCACCTGGTTAAAGATTGCCTGGAAATCGTCCCAGTGCTGACCATTGTTGATATTCTGACTGATCTGTAATTGCAGTTGTTTTAATGGCCTGCGTTGATCACGTCGTGGGTCATTTAAAATTTCCTCCAATTGCAGTTGCAGGGTTTCAAGAAATTGGTTTTTCTGAATGGTGTTGAGCGTGTGGGTAGTCAGTTCGCTTGATTTCAATTCCAATTGCTGTTGCAGTGTCTGTTGCTGAAGTTCCAACCTCGCCTGTGCTGCGTGATAGGCCGCCTGCTCTTCTTTACGCCGGAGTTCCGCATTTTTAATACGCAGCCGTTGACGGGAAATGACCAATGCACCAGATAGCAGCAGTAGCAGTATGATCGCAACAATCGCGAATTGTGTCCGCCTCACGGCTTTCAGGTGGGCAATCTCTGCATTCTTCTTTTCAACCTCATATAGCGTTTTCAGCACAGCGAGTTGCGTGCTGGTTTCTGTTGAATATATATCCTGCGTCGATTGCTGGTAAATACGCTGATAAAAATAGGCGCTGTCATCCTTTCCTAATGCATGGTAGGTTTTTGCGAGATCACGGTAAACACTACGTATGTGGAATAATTCCCGGGTTTGACGGGCCAGCTCCATCGCCCGCCGGGTTAAAGTGAGTGCTTGCTGGTAACGGCCGGTCTTGCGGTAAACATCTCCCAGGTTGTTGATGGCCTCAATGATGGCCGTGGTATCCCTGGCGGCTTCGCTCATTTCTACAGAGCGGCTGAAATAAAGGAAAGCAGAATCGTAGTTGTGCTGGTCTTCATAAATATTCCCTACCTGGTTATAAATTTTAGCGATGCCTGCATGATCATTCAGTTGCTGAAAGCCGAGCAATGCCAGTCGCTGATAATAAAAACCACTGTCCAGCATGTGCTGACTGGTAAACCAGTGGCCGATTTTCATGCGGGTGGCCGCCAGTCCTGCAACATCGTTTTTAGATTGAAAAATAGCCATTGCCTCGTCAAAGGACTTCCGGGCTTCACCTTTTTGCTTATTACGGAGATATACAGTTCCTATATCGTTGAGATTGGCTGCCCGCCAAAGTGTTTGCTCAGTTTCAATGAGCAATTTGTCTGCCTGTAAATGATAATCCAATGCCTGAGAAAAATGATTGAGATGCAGGCAGATCCTGCCCATTTGCTGCAGACAGCGTGCGGCAGTTAGTTTATCGTGTTTTTTCAGTGCACCGCTTAGTTCGTCTTTGAGTTTTGAAAAAGCTGAATCTGCAAATAACCGGTGAAAATAGGGATTGGGGTCCTGATTCATGATCACGCCCATGCCAGGTTGGGCGGAAGAAGGTATGTTACATAATAATAGTATTGCCGCTGCAAAGCAGTAAAGTTTGGGGATCATAACGTGGAATAAGCAGCAAAGGAACGATTGCAGGGTTAAGCCTGTATTAACAAATTCTAGTCCTTTTGAGAACACTTGCCAATTCCGGTCCCAATCAGAACTTGTAGCTATAACCAACCCTTACCACCTGCGTCTCGTAATAATCGGTGCTGACATAATGAAAGCCATTTCCTTTTACTTCCCTCTTTAATCGAAATGTATTAGCAATATCGGTTGCGTTCACAAATAATTCACCGTTTCCTTTCTGAATGAGTTTTTTCACACCTACATCAATAGAGAACCGGGAAAGGACCTTTCCTTGTGGCACCAAATCAGGAGCAAGATAAACAGCCATCAATTGGGCTTCGATTTTCCGGGGTAATTGAAACATTGCATTCAGCTTGATATTGCCGGAGAAAATACTTTCCCTGGCTGCTGAAAATACATTCTCTTGCGGATACTTATTTACTACCGAAAATGAATCAATGATATTTTTATATCCATTCATATTCAGGTTTAAGGTCAACCATTCCTTTACCTTTTGTGATAACACAACTTCTACCCCTGTGCTATAACTCTTGCCTGCGTTCTGAAAAATATTATAGATCAATGTACTTCCCGGAACAATACTGCCAATGCGTGTAATAGTCGCATCAATCCGCTTATGATAAATGGAGGAAATTAAAAAGCCCCTGCT
>CBHEUU010000320.1:0-5959 GCA_965990355.1 uncultured Chitinophagaceae bacterium | reverse complement strand
CTGGTATCCAGGAACACTGGAACCTGGGCAGTGAATGCGGTTTGGGCAGCTATACAAATATCAACCAGGACGCAAAGATTGAAGAGATTGCCACACCATATGACAGTGCACTTTTTGTATTGAACGACCAGCTGAACAAAACTTATATGACGTATGGCGCAGAAGGCGGAGCCTTTTATGAGAAACAAGCAGAAGTAGACGATCTCAACAAAAAAATGAGCAAGTCTGTAATGGCGAAACGTGTAGCAGTAAAAGGCAAAAAAGAACTTTATACCAATACGAGCTGGGACCTTGTTGATGCTGATAAAAAAGACAGCCTGTTCTATAAAAAAGTAGACATGAAAACCCTGCCCGACAGCCTCAAAACAAAATCACGCCAGGAACTGAAACAAGCCATCGCTAAAAAATCAGCCGAAAGAAATTCCATTCAAAAAGAAATAGAAGACATCAATACAAAACGGGAAGCATTCATTGCAACAGAAAAAGCAAAAGCCACTGGCAAAAAAACTGACCAAACCCTGGAAACAGAAATTGAAAGGATCATAAGGCAACAGGCCTCCCGCTTCAACATGATCATCAAATAAAACGACTCCTTCCCGTCTTCCCGGCTTACCGGTAAATATTTGTCTTACCGGTAAGCCGGGAAGAATATATAAGACTCACCACTAATCCTTAAATTGGGCTTCAAACAAACCAACTGTTATGGCCCGTATTATTAGCTGTTTATTACTTCTACTATCTTTCCTTCCTGTAACCGCCCAGAACCTCCCTTCTGTCGAAGACAAAACCAAAAACCTAAAAAAATATGAAGGTTTTCTGAATTACTACTGGGATGAAAATACCGGTAAGATCTGGCTGGAAATAGATAAACTGGACACAGAAATACTTTATATCAATTCCCTGCCTGCAGGGCTTGGCTCCAATGATATCGGGCTCGACAGAGGTCTTCTTGGTGATTCACGCATCGTCCGTTTCAACCGTACCGGACGCAAGCTGCTGATGATACAACCGAATTATGATTATCGCGCCGTTACCAATGATAAAGCAGAAAAGAAAGCAGTGGAGCAATCCTTTGCCCAGTCTGTATTATGGGGTTTCGCCATTGAAGCAGAATCCAATGGTCATTTGTTGGTAGATGCTACTGATTTTATATTCCGCGACGTAATGAAAGTAGCCAACCGCATACGTGGCATGCGTCAGGGAAATTATTCGCTGGATAAAACAAGGTCGGCATTCTATTTGCCCCAAAGTAAAAACTTCCCGCTTAATACAGAACTGGAAGCCACCGTTACGTTTGTAAACAATGATGGTGAAGCCGGTAATTATGTACAGGCAGTTACTCCTTCTACCGAAGCGATCACTTTACGCATCCATCATTCATTTGTACAGTTGCCCGACAATAATTATAAACCGCGTTTGTTTGATGCCCGCAGCAGCTATATCAATATGTCTTATTTTGATTACAGCACACCGGTATCAGAACCAATTGACAAATACTTTATCATTCGCCATCGCCTGCAGAAGAAAGATCCTGCTGCTGCCAAAAGCGAAGCAGTAAAGCCAATTGTTTATTATCTCGACAATGGTACTCCCGAACCTATCCGCAGCGCTTTATTGGAAGGAGCACAATGGTGGAACCAGGCTTTTGAAGCAGCCGGTTATATCAATGCATTCCAGGTAAAAATTTTACCGGAAGATGCTGACCCCATGGATATCCGTTACAACATGATCAACTGGGTGCATCGCTCCACCCGCGGATGGTCCTATGGCTATTCGGTTTCCGATCCACGCACCGGCGAAATAATCAAAGGAAATGTAACACTTGGGTCCTTGCGCGTTCGCCAGGATTATCTTATCGCCACCGGCCTGCTCGCTCCATTTGAGAATGGAGTGCCTGCAGATAATAAAATGCTGAAAATGGCATTGAACAGGTTGAAACAATTATCTGCACATGAAATTGGTCACACACTTGGATTGATGCACAACTACGCGGCAAGTGTGGTAAACCGTTCCAGCGTGATGGACTATCCTCCGCCTGCTGCAGACTTCGATGCCAATGGCGAGATCAGTCTTGATAAAGCTTATGCAGATGGTATTGGTGAGTGGGATAAACTAAGCATCACCTGGGGTTACCAGGATTTTCCTGCCGGTACTGATGAAAAGAAAGCGCTGGATAAATTATTATCCGATGGATATAAAAAAGGATTGCAGTTCATCAGCGATCGTGATGCACGCGCATCCGGTGGCCTTCATCCTACTGCACACTTATGGGACAACGGAAAAAATCCTGTAGAAGAATTGAATCATGTAATGAAAGTGCGCAATAAAGCGCTCAGCAAATTTGGTGAAAACAATATCCGGTCCGGCACGCCCATGGCATTCCTGGAAGATGTGCTGGTGCCTGTTTATCTTTTTCATCGCTACCAGGTAGAAGCAGTAACCAAACTGGTGGGAGGCATGGATTACCGTTATTCATTGCGGGGTGATGGACAACTGATCACACAACCTCTTTCAAAAGCAGAACAGTTATCTGCCTTGCAGGCAGTGATCACAACAGTTGATCCTTCAGTACTGGTATTGCCTGAGCGTATTGTAAAACTGATCCCGCCACGCCCGGCAGGTTATGATTACACCCGTGAACTGTTCAAGAAAAGAGGCGGCATGTCTTTCGATGCATTAAGTCCTGCAGAAACAGCAGCCGATCTTCCTTTCTCTTTTTTATTCAATAGCGACAGGCTCAACCGGCTTGCGGGCAATACAGTTCAAACCAATAGTCTTGGCTTATATGAAATGCTGGATATATTGATAAAAGCCACCTGGAAAGCACCGCGGCGCAAAGGTGTGGAAGCTTTAGTACAGGAACAAACCGAGCAGATCTTATTGACTTATCTTTTATCTGCCAGTGTGAATGAAAACAATTCGTTTATCACCCGTTCAATCATCCAGCAATCCCTGGCTGAGCTAAAAAGCTTTCTCGAAGCCAAAAAGAAAACAACTACAGAAACCGTTTATAGCGGACACCTGCTGCTGGCACTGGAAAGAATGAAAACGCCAGGTGATGCCAAACCAACCATACATGCAGCAGCTCCTCCGGGCGCACCCATTGGTTGCGGAGAAGGATTTACCGAATAAACGATGACTGAAGCTTAAACACTATCTTTGCTGCCTCTGAATATAAAAGCATGAATGCCAATTTCAATCCTGATAAACAACATACCCTAAAATCGGATATCAGCATCTCCGGCACCGGCCTGCATACGGGCGTCATGGCCGATCTAACCCTTAAACCAGCCATGCCTGGATTTGGCTTCCAGTTTCAACGGGTTGACCTGCCGAATAAGCCGGTCATTAAAGCCGATTGCGATCTTGTTACCGACACCAGCCGTGGCACTACTTTGCAAAGCAATGGCGCTTCTGTAAGCACTGTTGAGCATGTGTTGGCCGCATTGGTAGGAATGGGAGTAGATAATTGCCTGATCGAGATCAATGGCCCTGAAATGCCGATCATGGATGGCAGTTCCGAACCATTTGTGGAACTGATAGAAGAAGCCGGTGTGTTGGAGCAGGATGCTGCTAAAGTATGGTACAGTTTAGATGAAAATATTTATCACTATGATGAGGCGAAAAGAGTGGAAATGGTTGTGATGCCAGCATTGGAATACCAGATCACCACCCTTATCGATTTCAATTCACCTGTACTGGGCACGCAGCATGCTGAGCTGAAAAAGATGACCGAGTTCAAGGAAAAGATCGCGCCCTGCCGCACTTTCTGCTTCCTGCATGAACTGGAAATGTTGCTTGACAATAACCTGATCAAAGGTGGTGATGTGAACAATGCCATTGTGATCGTTGATAAGCCGGTGGATGCAAAAGAAATGACAAGGCTGAAAAGCATTTTCAAAAAGGATAATATCGAAGTAAAAAGTGAAGGTTATCTGAACAACCTGGAGCTTCGTTTTCCCAATGAACCTGCACGGCATAAACTGCTCGATATTGTAGGAGATCTTGCCCTGATCGGTTATCCTGTAAAAGGAAGGGTGATCGCTAACCGGCCCGGCCACAGCAGCAATGTTGAGTTTGCAAAAAAGATCAAACAATATATCAAAAAGAATAAGCATACACGGGATGTGCCGGTGTACAATCCTGCACAACCACCCGTATATGATCTGCAGTTCATTGAAAAAACATTGCCCCACCGCTTTCCCTTCCTGCTGGTAGACAAGATCATTGAACTGACCGATACAAAGATCGTGGGTGTAAAAAATGTCACTTTCAATGAATGGTTTTTCCAGGGTCATTTTCCCGGCAATCCGGTGATGCCTGGTGTACTTCAAATTGAAGCATTGGCCCAATGCGGAGGCATTCTCGCGATCAACCTGTCTGGCGAAGGGCAGTACGACACTTATTTCCTGAAGATCGATAATTGCAAATTCAAGCAAATGGTAAGGCCGGGGGATACGATGATCCTGAAAATGGAATTATCAGCCCCGATACGCCGTGGTATCTGCGAAATGAAAGGAACGGTGTATGTGGGTTCAAAAGTGGCGACAGAAGCAGACCTGGTAGCCCAAATAGTGAAACGCTGATTACACGAATAAGGCGCAAATAAACGCTAATAGGCCGCCATCCGGATAACACCGGTTGGCGGCTTTTAATTTTAAGTCGTAAAAGCCCTAAAAACACCCTCAATTAGCAAATTTTATTCGCGTTTATTTGCACCCTATTCGCCCCATTCGCGTGGTTAAGAAGATGGGTATAAATTAAGGCTTTATTTGACATTTAAGAACCGCTCAAACCCCCTATTTTTCGTACATTTGTCAGCATTTCAATTTCACATTTTTAACAGAGGATACAAGGTTTTATGAGCACAGAAACTACAGAGAAAATACCGGCAGCTACCAATGGTTATGGAGCTGACAGTATACAGGTATTGGAAGGTTTGGAAGCGGTCCGTAAAAGACCGGCCATGTATATCGGTGATATCGGTGTAAAGGGCTTGCACCACCTGGTATATGAGGTAGTAGACAACTCAATTGATGAAGCACTTGCCGGCTATTGCAAAAACATTGATGTCGTTATTTACGAAGACAATTCAGTTTCGGTACAGGATGATGGACGCGGCATTCCTACCGGTATCAATACAAAAGAACAAAAATCAGCCCTTGAGATCGTTATGACCGTGCTGCATGCCGGTGGTAAGTTCGACAAGGACACTTACAAAGTATCAGGTGGTCTGCATGGTGTGGGTGTAAGCTGCGTAAACGCACTCAGCACCAAACTGCATGTAACCGTTAACAACGAAGGAAAAATATTTGAACAGGAATATCGTATCGGTGTTCCCCAATACAGTGTACGCGAAATAGGCACCAGCACTACCACTGGCACACGTGTTCACTTCTGGCCCGACAGCAGCATTTTTACCAGCACTGTTTACAACAAAGAAATACTGGAAGGCCGTTTGCGTGAGCTCGCTTTTCTTAACCGTGGCGTACGCATCACATTAACAGACCTGCGTGAAAAAGGAGAAGACGGCAGCAACTACACCAAAAGCTTTTACAGTGAAGGCGGTATCATCGAATTTGTAGAAATGCTCGATGCCAATGCCGGCCGCAATACCCTGATCCCAAAAGTGATCTCGGTTGAAGGACGGGATGAAAATACCAATGTAACGGTGGAAGTAGCCCTTAGCTATAATGACAGCTATAGCGAGCATATCTATTCCTACGTAAATAATATCAACACCATTGAAGGCGGTACCCACGTATCAGGTTTCCGCCGCGCACTTACCCGCGTATTCAAAAGCTATGGTGATAAAAATGGGTTGTTTGAAAAAGCAAAGGTGGAAATTGAAGGTGATGATTTCCGTGAAGGCCTCAGCGCTATCATTTCTGTAAAAGTACCCGAGCCGCAGTTTGAAGGACAAACCAAGACCAAACTGGGCAACAATGAAGTAATGGGT